>CAZUXX010000130.1:1800-8289 GCA_964624215.1 uncultured Planctomycetaceae bacterium | reverse complement strand
GTTGCACCCATCGCCGGCAGTCATGGTTTGCGCGGCCGAAACGCACGCAGACGCGATTCGTCCGTCTCCAGAAACGGGCCGCCGATCAGATCAATACAGTACGGAATCGCCGGAAACACAGCATCGAGACACTCGCGAATCGCCGTCGGCTGACCGGGAAGATTCACGATCAGGCAACTCCCCCGAATCCCGGCCGTCTGCCGCGAGAGAATCGCAGTCGGCACCTTCTCCAGCGACACCGTCCGCATCAGCTCGCCGAACCCGGGCATCGGCTTCTCGCACACCGCCAGCGTCGCCTCCGGGGTAACATCTCGCGGCGCCGGGCCGGTCCCGCCGGTCGTGATCGTCAAACAGCAACCTTCCTCATCCGCCAGAGTCCTCAGAGTACTCTCGATCAGCGGTTGTTCGTCTCCGATCACGCGGGCGACCGGCTCGAACTCCGACGTCAGAACTTCCGTCAGATACTCCAGAATCGCCGGACCACCACGGTCCTCGTAATCACCGCGGCTGGCGCGGTCGGAAATCGTGACAATACCAATGCGAGCAGGTTGCGACACGATGTGCTCTCAGCCCTTCCAGGTAGATGCAATCCGCGATCGTCCGCAGACAATCCCGGCAGCCGGTCGGAGACATTCCCGGGCCATTTCCCCGGCCCACACCGGCTTGCCTATTCTGTCAATTCTCGCTCCGCCTGTGCGAGGACCTGTGTCATGTGACTGATCGCCGGGAGCGCTTTACTGATTTCATTGGCGATCGGTCGCAGAAGCGTCTCTTCGATATGCCGGCTGTTCTCGTCTTGCCACTGATCCTGCGCATTTTGCCACGCCAGCTGCAAAGCCTCGAGAGCCTCCTGCAGACGACCGGCTGCCGCGTTGAGGTTTCCGGGGTGCATTCCAGAATCGGGTGACAAAGGCACGCGGGAGAAAACGCACGCGAACAGGCCGATTATACAGACGTTCCGTCGGGCGTCAGCACGCAAAGCCCCTTCCCCCCGCCGGTCACCGCGATCCGATCGGCAGCATCAGTTCGCGGGAGGGGACGACCGCTCGCGCGGCTCTCCGGCAGATCCGGCCGCTTTCGCCGGCTGCACGCCTTCAGACGGCAACCGCCCTTGTTCGACTTTTCGGGATTTGGCTAAAGATTCAGGCCCGTCACAGCCGAGTGCGGTCAGCCTCGCTGATTCGATGCCATTGGCCCGCCCTCCCGATCGCGAAAGTCTCATGTCACGAGTGCCCCACCTGAACAGAGCTGCCTGCGTCGTTCTGGTAGCCGTCTTCGTGCCGGGTGTCGCCGCCGACCAGCATGAGTTCCCCTACGAGGCCATCGTGAGGACCGAGCAGGTCGAAGTGCGGGCCGGGCCCGGGCAGCGGTACTACGTCACCGGACACATCAAACAGAACGATCGCATCACTGTCCGCCGCCACGATCCGGGCGGATGGTTCATGATCGACCCACCCCCGGGAAGTTTCAGTTACGTGGATGCCTCACTCGTCGAGAAGACCGGCGAATCAACCGGCAAAATCGTCGTCAGAGGAGACGGGCCCGCCGGCCGCGCCCTCGTCCGCATCGGCAGCCAGGTCTCCGATGACCACAGCTACTACGGCCGCGAATTGACCAGCGGCGACGAAGTCCAGCTGCTGGGAGATGCCACGCTGCAAACCGATCGCGGACCGGTCCGCTACTACAGGATTGCACCCCCGCCACTCGAGTACCGGTGGGTCAAGGGGGACTTCATCGTCCCTGCCCGCAAACTCGATTCCGACGACCCCTTCGCCCAGGAGAACCTGCCGCAGGCATCGAACGAACCCGCCGCGGCCGAGTCGACCTGGACCCCCGAACCTCTCGAACCGTTGCCGCCTGCCAGCCGCGAACGCAATGCCGCGACCATCTCGCAGCAGTCGCGCAGCAAGCTCGCCAGAACGCCCGAAGAGGAAATGGCGGACCTCGACCGGCGCTACATCGAGCTGATCAACAGCCCTCCCGAACAGTGGGATCTCGATGGCCTCACCAGCGACTTCCGTCAGCTGAAGGCCAGGGTCAATGGCGCCCTCGCTGCCAAGATCGATCAGAGGCTCGATGCGCTCGACTCTCGCAGAAAGATTTACGTCGAGTTCCAGGAGTTCCTGAATCTGACCCGCCAGACGGAAGAACGTGACGCCGCACTCAGGGCCTCGCTGACACAGTTCACGCAGGAAGTCCCCGCGATTCCCGCTGACGACACCAGCCTCCCGCTCGAAATCCTGCCCATCGAGTTGCCTCCCGCAACCGCACCTTCAGAAACTCCGGGACTGGCTCTCCCGGCACTTCCGGGGCCGGGAGTCCCCGGTCCGGCCGTGCCGGTTCAGAATGTGCCCGTTCAGGGACCGGCTCCCACACTGCCAACGTCAGGTGTGCCGGCCGTCGGAGCACCGGTGCCCGAGGGACCCGCCCCTGCAATGGCCCCCTCCTCGGGCAGTGCCGTCATGCCGGCACTCAATGGTGCCGGGGTCGTCCAGAAGATTCCCGCACGCCAACCGGGTGGCTTCCTCTACGCACTGACCGATACCAATGGACGTGTCCTCGCGATTCTCCGTCCGGAGGCTCGTGTCGACCTCGAATCGCAGGTCGGCCAGTCGATCGGTGTGATTGGCCGCCGCAACTTCGACCCCGCGTTCGGCGTCGATGTCATCGTGGTTCGCCAGGTAATGCCCGTGCAGCTGGTCGACCGGTAACCCCCGCGACTCCCCCTCGGACGACACCGCAAGGGGAGTCGTTACGGCGGTGGCACGAGCTCGAAGTACCGCGGATCAGGGTCTTCCATCGTCGCCAGATCCGGAGGAGGCGGCAGGATCTGCACATAGCCCTTCGCCCCCGGTCCAGCGACGGAGGAACCGCTCGGTGCATTGCGCCCCGGAGGCGTGTATGGAGCAAACAGGTCATCCGGTCGGGCCGGTTCGGCACGGGAAATCTGCTCCGGCGGACTTGCAGTCCGCCCCCGTTCCACCTCCTCCTTCGGTGCCGCTTCCTCTCGACGGCCGGTCCCGCTCTCCTGCGTCGGGGATGTCTGGCTGTTCACGACCGACGTTGCGGCCGGCTCCTCGGAGTCAGCGGCAACGGGACGATCGATGAGCGCTGTCGTCAACGACGGCAATTGGGTCAGCCAGTCTTCCGCCTTCATCGGCAGCCACAGGACAATCAGCTCCTGCTTCAAACGCGTAGCCGTGTATTCCTCCAGCGAACCGCGCTTGTACGCCTCATACACTCCACCGTCCATCAGATCCCGATTGATTCGCTCCTTAATGCCTTCGACAGCCGGCTCGTTCACGAGCAGCAGGGCCCGCTCACTGGTCCCGCTGCGAATGTGGATCACACGCTCCGGTGCAAGTTCGTCGAGCAGACGGACCAGCAACTGCGTTTCCGGCTCACTCAGGGGGGACTCCCCCATCTCGGGTGTGCGGTGAACCGGAGCGTTGTCCGAGGGAAAGTTCTTGTTCAACGCGACACCGCGATGATTGGTCAACGTCGACTCGGCCAGACCGTCGGGATTGGGAGACCGCACGAACACCAGGCTCCACCGCGGCAACTCCCCGGCCCGCGTGAGCAAGCGTTCGCTCATCCGTTCCACAAAGGCGACCGAGGCCGACTCGTTCCCGTGCAGGCTCGCCAGGATCAGCGCGACCTGCGGACCGGTCCCGATTCGCCGCGCTTCGATCGCGCGACCACCCGAACTGGTCCCGATCGTCTGCCAGTCCCGATTGAGAGTGTGACCCGCTGCCCGCTCCGTCTCTGGGACACTGGTCGAGCGGGCAATCGTCTGGACCGGAGCCGTACCGGTATCCCCCCGGGCTGCCGGCGTCTCCTCTGAGGAAGTCGCGCTCTCCTGGACCGCGTCCGCCGATGCAATGATCTCGGCACCCGGCTTCCGCAGGGCCGCATCGTCCGGGTCAGGTCGATAGGGAGGCGGAGTCGTTGTCTCCCGCCGCTCCTTCTCGCCAGCCGGGACGGCCGGAGATTGGGCAGCTCGTGCAGCGGGGGCCCGCGACACCTCGGCCGGGCGCCCGGTGGCACTCTGAGTCGCGGGAGGCGCAGTGGACACCATCCGCGCAGGCCCGCCGGCACAGCCGGCAATCACGCAACAGAAGGTCCAGGCGCAAAGCAGTCGCAGGTTCATCGGCTGATCTCCGTGTCCCCGACGACACGCGCGGTCGTCCGTTTCGCAGGGGGGGTTACTCGGGCTCGACGCTGAGATGGCAACTGAGTTCGTTGAACCGCTGGGCCAGCTCGTCTGTCGATGAGTGGACATGCTCCCCCTCGGTGATGAAGCGGAGCGTGTCGCTCGAGTGCAGCCGGTAGTCTCCGAGAATCGCTTCAAACGCCGAGAGATCCGAGCCGTACATCACGAGCAGCTTGTGCTCGTCAAACTGCACTTCCAGTGGAACGCGGGGATTCAGCACCGCGATGCCGGCACACCCGTCATCCAGCAGCACATCCTCGTAGTCGTACAGCATGCTCTTGAGGATCGGGAGGTCGATGTGCTCCCGGTAGAGGTCATCATGCGTCCCTTCCGACGAGTCGTGACTCGTCTCCAGAACGACATCAACCACCTCTCCCAGAGGGTCAAGCAGGTCGATGAACAGGTCAAACAGCCGCTCGCGGCTTTCGGCCGCGATGATCACCGGAACATTGACCCCCGTCTCGGGATCCTTGTACGTATCGCGCCGGTACCCGGCACTCGGGACCACGTCCAGATTGAAGGACGGACGCACGGCGTCTGTAAGTAAAAAGCTCCCGTATCGCGCGATACTCAGGTGATGCTCCAGCTGCATTTCCGTCAAAGCGGAGAAACTGCTGTGCCCGTCGCGGACCGCTTCGTCACGGTAGCTGTTCTTGATCATCCGTTTGAGGAACCCCATCGCTCGCCTCGTCCACTGGATTCGGTTGGCCGACGGAGCAGATCGCTCACGGTCGACATTCAAACCTAGCACCCGGTCACGCCGGGTTGGGGACAGTCGCCAGCAATGGAATCATTTCCACAAACGAGTGCACGGGGAGCACGGGCCGCACTGAATGCGCAAACCTGCCGGTGAGAGAAGTCCGGAGGATTGTGCAGGTTATGCCTCGGTGAAGCCGACTCGCGACGGCCATTATCCCCCCCGGTTTCAGTCTTTTGCTGGACCGCGCCGCCAGGGGGCCCACGCCGCGGCAAAAAACCCCGCGCACCACCATCCCAGCCCGTCAGTCCGCCTCCACGCTTCACGGCAAAAGGGACGCGACAATCGAACAGTCGCTCAATTCGCCATCGACGCCGAATCACGAGGCCCTTCGCACAAAACCCGACGTCAGAGTCCCTCCCCGCTGCGCAACGTCATCAACCAAGAGTGAACCCACCCTCTTCCCGGAGATGCATGCGTGCTGCTGCAATTCCAGCCGGGAGACCTCGCCGCCTGCTACGGCGGGGATCTCACCAGCCGTGTGATCAGTTGGGGGACCTTCAGCCTCTGGGCTCCTCCGCGACTGCGCCTGCCCCCCTCTCACGTGGCGATCATCGTGCAGGACGGGAACTCGGCACCCTTGTGGGTCGAGTCCACCACTCTTGCCCCCAGACCCTGCCGCATCCGGGGATGCCTGACGAACGGAGTGCAGGCCCATGACCCACACCTCCGCATCGACGACTACATCTCCGGTGGCGGGCGAATCGACCTCTACCGTCTCACTCCCATCGACACGCTCTCAAACAGCGAAACCTCCCTGCTCTCGCGGATTCTGCTCGATCACTTTCTGCGCCGCCGGCTTCCCTACGACTACCGCGGAGCAATGCTCTCCGGCACGCGCCTCTTCCAGAGCACCCGACTCTTCCCCGGGGCCGATCTCGAACAGCTCTTCTGCTCCGAACTGATCGCGGCTGCGCTGATGCGCCTCGGACGCCTCAACCGGACGAATCCCTCCCGGTTCCATCCCGGCCGGCTTCTTCGCCAGCTCGTCCGCAGCGGCACCTATCAGTTGCAGGCGTCACTGCCACAGGCCCCGACATGCTGACAGCCCTCCGGCCCACGCGCCCCTTCGGACCACTCCTCCTCATCCTGACCGCACTCGGCACCGGAGTTGGTGCAAGCGCCAGCAGGTCACCACCTGCCTCTGCGCACCCGTTTCTCCGTCCGGCATGTCGCTCCCGGGAAGGCAACTTCACCGGGCACGATCCCGGTTTGCTCGTAGTTGCAGAGCAGGCCCGGCTCGATTCTGCACTCTATTGGACCGGGGAACCTCTGCCGGGACGCTGGTCTCAACCCTGCCCCATCACCTGGACACGCGGACCGGCAGCCGGAGGCGCCACCCGGTTCACCTTCGATCGTGGCGAAGTCTCCGGCTGGCAGATGACGCTCACCGGACCGCGCGACGACATCGTCAGTGACGTCCTCCCGCATGAAGTCGACCATATGGTCCGGGCCTCCCTCGTCCGGCGACCGATTCCACGTTGGCTCGACGAAGGCTGTGCAACCCTGCGCGAGTCCG
>CAZUXX010000130.1:0-1790 GCA_964624215.1 uncultured Planctomycetaceae bacterium | reverse complement strand
CACACACTGGATCGACTCTCCCCTCTCTCCCGAGTTCCTCAACCAACTCGACTATCCCGAAGAACACCACGAGATGACTCGCGTTTACGTCATCGGTGCCTCAATCGTCGAGTTTCTCATCGATCAGCACGGACCCGCAAAAGTTCTCGCCCTCCAGCAGGATTCCCGGCCTCCCACCGAAGCCATCCCGTCGCTGTTCGGCACCGATCCTGTTTCACTGATCGGGAACTGGCGCGAATGGGCCCGCGACCGGTTGGTTACGAACAGTCCGCTCACCCCGCGTCCCCCGACGTCTCGTTCTTCCGAGACTCTTCCGAAGCTGCTTGTGTTTTCGTCCCGCTGGTGTGGGCCGTGTCGTGCGTTGCACCGTGACTTCAGCTCAGATCCCTCGTTCCGGCAGCGACTGCTCGCCCTGGTCGACCTGCACTGGATCGATGCTGACCAGTCACCGGACCTCATCCCGAAGTACGGGATCACACAGTTCCCCACCTTCGTCATCGAGGGGCGACAACTCACCGGATATGACAGCTCCGAAAGACTGCTTCGTCGCTTGAGAAAGCTCCTCGCTCGATCAGTTCCGAATGGCCTTTCGAGTGCGGAACAATCGGCAGCCCAGCCATCTCTCTCCGCAGACCCGCGCTCCGCCCCGACCGACACGACTCCAGCCAGTGCCGCAGCGTCAACAGAAAAGGAACCTGCTCCGGATCCCTCAGGCTCACCCGGCCAACATGAGAGCTCCCGAACCGGTTGGCTCCTGAAAACGGCCATTCCACTCGCTCTGAGATCGCTCCCCTGCCTGGGAGTCGCCGGGACGACCGCAGCAACCGGCGGAGTGGGCGGCATCGCACTGGCGTGCGCCTGGCGATTCGTACAGCGTCGCCGGCGTCGCCGTTTGGCCGCGACCCGCCAGCCCGCTGCACCACACCCTGAGGCCGGAGGGGCGGATCATCCGCCAGCTCCGTTTCCCCGCGAACTGGATGAAGCACGTCAGCTACTGCAACTCCGCCAGGCAGAAGGACGTGTGGCAGTACTTGATGCGCTCCGCGGACTGTTTCTCGACGACGAACTCGACAAGTTGTCGCGCGATGACGACGGACCGACCCGCACCTTCGTCGCCCGCCTGCGAAAAGAAATCGATCAGCGAGTCAGTGAAGTCGCCCCGCTGAGCGTCAACTCCTCCTGAGCAGCCTCCGGCAATCACAGCATTCGCAATCAAACTCTCCGCCGCCTCAGCTCAGCATTTCAGGGAAGAATCATTCCCCTGGCTCGATGGCGGATCTCTCCGCCGCCCCGCCAGGACTCCCCCATGCCTATTGGCGACCCCGGCAAGGAACAGTTTCGCCGCGCCATTGTCACCCTGCGGAACCTGCACATCGCAGCCGCACTCTCACCACTGCTGACAATTCACTCCGAGCTGCTGGCCAACGACGAGCTCTCGGATCGTGGCGGCTTCGACGATCCCACCCGGGACCACCTCATTCAGCACCTGGTCCATTGCGATCGCTGGCGCCGCCGTATCACTCACAATCCCGACGCCATCGATCTCGGAACCAAAATCGAGCAGGCGATCGATTCGCACGCGACGATCTCCACGGGAGAAAATCCGTTCGGTGGCGATGACATTCAGAATCAGTCGGGCGGGCTGATCGACCTTCCGTTCGCTCTGGATGGTACCGATCCTGACATCCCGCTGATGTCGCAGATGAAACTCAAGAGCACGCATGCCATCGTGCTGCTGGGGGCCATCGACAAGGCAATTGTCGCCTGGACCCGCCTCAACAGTCGCGATC
>CAZUXX010000129.1:4807-8294 GCA_964624215.1 uncultured Planctomycetaceae bacterium | reverse complement strand
GCCATGAGCGCGGGCGTGACGAAGAAAAGACCAGAGAGGGAAGGTAGATCGCGTGATTGATTCAGCCGGAACGGGCATCCAGGGACTGTGCCATCGGGTTCACTCGATGGCGACCATCGCGTCGAAGACGGGTCGGGGCACCGGTTGCAAGTCGTCCCCGGTGTCGGAGGCCGGCCCGAAGCGGACTGCGAAGGTGAGGAACGAGCAGAGGGTCACCAGTGAGCCGAGGATGAACAGGGCGGTCGACCAATCGAGCCCGTCGATTTTGAACAGGAATCCGGCGGCAACGGCTCCGGCATTGCCTCCGGCCCCGACGATGCCCGCGACTGAGCCCAAGGCCCGCTGGTTGATGAAGGGCACGACGGAATACGTCGCTCCTTCGGACATCTGGACGAAGAGGCTGAAGACCAGCAGGGCGGGGATTGCCAGCACGAGGGTGTTCATGCGGGCGAAGAACATCAGCGCCAGCCCTTCGCAGAAGAGGGCGATGAACAGCCATTTGACGCGGCCCGAGACTCCGTACTTTTCTCCGAAGCGGTCGCCAAACCAGCCTCCGAGGGTGCGGGCGAAGATGTTCATCAGGCCGAACAGGCTGGCGATGACGCCGGCAGCTCCGATGGCCTCGAGCGGATCCATGTTTTTGAACTCGTCGAATCCATCGACGAAGTAGAGAGCGGCGATGTTGTTGATTGTCAGCTCGAGGCCGAAGCAGGCTCCGTAGATGAGGAACAGGGACCACACGCGGTAATCACGACAGGCGTTGAGGAAGGATCCCTTCACCGTGCGGGAGGGAGGCAGGCGTCCCTGGCGGCGGAGGAGCGCGAAGTTTCCTTCGGGGGTGTCCCGGGTCAGGCAGAAGTAGGCGATGCCCGTCAGGGCGCAGACGGCCCCGGCGATGACCATGGCGAGGCGCCAGCTGATGGCCTCGCTGAGCCCCAGGGTTCCGACAAGGACTCCGAAGATGAGAGGCATGACCAACTGGGTGACGCCGCCTCCCAGGTTTCCCCAGCCAGCAGTCGTTGCATTGGCGGTGCCGACGCAGTTGGGGGCGAACATCACCGACGTGTGATACTGGGTGATGACGAAGGCGGCCCCGATCGCTCCGATGAGGACGCGAAAGAGCAGGAAGGTTTCGAACGAGTCGGCAAAGCCGATCGCCATGACGGGGAGGGATCCGAGAATCAGCAACCAGGTGTAGGCGAGCCGCGGGCCAATGCGGTCACACAGCCATCCGACAAACAGTCGAGCCAGGACCGTGATTGAGACGGATCCGATGATGCACCAGCCGACTTGCTCGCGGGAAAGCTGTAACTCCTGGCGGACGACCTTCATCAAAGGAGCGATGCCGAACCAGGCGAAGAAGCACAGGAAGAAGGCGAACCACGACATGTGGAACGCCCTCATCTGCGGCGACCGGAAGTCGAACAGATCGATGCGTGTGGCTTTCGCGGAAGTCTGCATCGGGAGCGGGGCCAGGCGCGCAGCCGCGCGTCGGTTCCATCGAGGTGATTGCGACCGGGCGACCGCCCGGTCTGCGTCATTCCCTTGAGAGTCACCAGGACCGACGGAGCGCAGTCGACGCGCCCGATGCATCTCGACGGGTCGATTCGCAAGGACCGTGCCAGTCGATTTCCGGGTCTGTTTGCGAACAGGTGGGGGTCGTGAAATTCCGGCAGAAATCACCGGAATCGGCGGACATATTGCTCTCGTCCAATGCTTGTGCCGGGGACACGCCGTGGGCTTGAGTGCACAAGAAGCGTGCAGGAGAGGTTCCTGAAGATGGGCTTTGGGGTTCGGTCTGGGCAAGCTTTCGGGGTTGCGCCAGAGTTATTGAAGGGGAGGGAAGACGTGCTCCGATGAGGCGAAAGAGGGGAGATTTGTCAGGGAGCCGCGGGCTGCGTCCCTGGCGTGAATGAGTGTTCACGGACGAAGCTCATGCATCGTTTGTTGCTGGCCGCAGTGTTTGTGCTGCCGACTGCGCCCGTTCGTGCGCAGTCCGTCCTGGATGACCTGTTCACGCCTCCCGCGGGGAGCTTTCTCGCCAGTGACGAGCCGCTGCTGGGGCCTTTGCAGGATCGCGAGATTGGTGCGGGCTGGATCTTCTCTGCCGGAGGAGAACTTCGCTCGCGGTACATGGACGAAGAGAACCGGCTGCGTCCTCCGCTGGCGGCCGGCCGGTCGACCTACTCGCAGTTCCGGTTCACGCCGTATGCGGACCTGCGGTACGAGGATCTGGTCGAGTTCCGTGTGCAGGCAATCGACGCCTCGACGTTTGGCAATGAGTTGCCGCAGGCGGCGACCGACGAGAACCGCACAGACCTTTTGCAGTACTACGTCGATGTCAATCTTCTCGACACCGACAACGACGGGTCGCTGCATCTGAAGCTCGGGCGGCAGTTTATGCATTACGGGTCGGGGCACCTGGTTGCACCTGCCCCGTGGTCGAACACGTTCCGGAACTTTGAAGGGGCGCGGCTGTACTACACCGATCCCGACTGGGACCTGGACGCCTTTGCGGTGCGCCCCGTCAACGCCAGCGCGGGGAACTTCTTCCGTCCGTACAGTTATGACACCCCGGATCAGAGCCGCTGGCTGAGCGGCGTGTATACGAGTTACAAGCAGGCCCCTGCCGGTGCGATTGACCTGTACTGGCTGTGGCTGAAGGAAGATGACGATATGGCCAACGTCATCGACGGGAACCGGCACACGTTCGGGTTGCGGTATGCCGGCAAGCTCGCTGCTGCCGATGCAGGAACACCGATGTCCTGGCTCTGGGACCTCGAGGGAACGTACCAGGTGGGCAAGGAGGACTTTCTGACGGGGAAGAACCAGGATGTTCGAGCGGGATCGGTCGCAGCGAGCGGGGGAGTCGGATTGGACGACCTTCCCTGGGCGCCGGAGATTGTCGGGATCTACTACCTGGGGTCGGGGGATTCGGATCCGGGTGATGGGACGAACAATACGTTCAATACCCACTTCCCGTTGGGACACCGGCACTGGGGACTGATCGATAACGTGACGGGGCAGAACCTGGTGGAACTTGGCCTGCGCGTGACTGTGAAGCCGGCCGAGCGATTGACGCTGCTATCGGGCTTTCACTGGTTCCGGAAAGCTTCGCGGGAGGATGCGATCTACAACGGTGCCGGTGCTCCGTTCGGCGGGGCTGTCCCGACGGCCAGCAATGATATCGGGAACGAACTGAATCTCGTTGCCACCTGGCAAATCAACAAGAATCTGCAGCTGCAGTCGGGGTACTTCTGGTTCTGGTACGGAGATGCCGTGAGTCAGCACCCCAATCCGCTGGTTGCCCACCGCGGGGATGCGCGCCAGTTCTACACACACGTGGACTGGACGTTCTGAGGCCTAAAAAACAAGAGAGTTGAGAGACAGGGGATGTCTCCCAACTCTCCGAAACAGGCTCACTGCACGGCCAATCGGGAATGCCGGCTCGAACGCGGGTACGATGTGACTGGCGGTGCGATTCCCG
>CAZUXX010000129.1:0-4797 GCA_964624215.1 uncultured Planctomycetaceae bacterium | reverse complement strand
AGCGGCTCGTGACGCAGCGGCCCTGAGAGTGTGTGGGGACTAGCGAAGTTTCTTGCGCCACTGGAAGTTGGCGGTGGGAATCAATTCGCTCGGGCCGCCGGCGGCGGGGAAGATGTACAGGATGGCCAAACCGGACTTCTGTTCGGCGATCCAGACGCCTCCCTGAGCCTGCGGGACCGATCCCTGCTGTGTGGGGAAGACGCCGGCGGGCACCATCTGGTAGTTGGCTCCATCGGCGACCTTGAAGTCGGCGGCCAGATTGCGGACGTAGGTCGAGGCGAGTGATCCGTCGAGGCGGTTGGGGGTGGCGCCGAGCAGGCGGCCGGTTGTCTGGTCGAGGATGAACACTGCATCGGCCGAGCCGGCGATCGTCTCGACACTGCACATTGCGAATCTGTCGTTGGAGACGGCTGTATAGGCGGCTTCAGCTTCGGTTCGCGGCCAATACTGGGTGCAGAGTGCCCCGACCAGTCCACCGACGAGCAACCACAGCACCCGCCGCTCAGTTACGATCCTGCTCATCTGTCGCCTCCAGAAGTCTTTGGGTTGAATCCAGCCGAAAGTGTATGGGACATCGTATACCACTCTCGTTGAAGGCGGCAACGACGGTCGGGAAGCAAGTAGCGCCGTTTCAAGGCGGATCGTGATCCCGGATGTGGTCATGAGGGAGCAGGAGAAGCTCAGCGGCCGGTCGACGGGAGATGCCTGTCTGCCGGTGCCGTGGGGCGTTCACTCGGCGCGCAGGGCATGAATCGGATCGATTCGCGCAGCCCGCCGGGCGGGGAAGAGACTCGCCGAAGCGGTGACAACGATGACCAGCAGTGGTACTCCCAGGACCAGCCAGAGGGGAAAGCTGAAGACGGGGTGTTCGATGGCATGGTGGAACTCCCCTTCGACGATGCCACGCACCCAGCCGGAGATGCCCCATGCGACGGCACGTCCGACGGCGAGGCCGAGGAGACTTCCGAGAGCGCCAAGCAAAGCCCCTTCGGTGAGAAACAGCGCGAGGATATGCCAATCGTGTGCTCCGATGGCCTTCATGATTCCAATCTCGTGGGTGCGCTCGAGCACCGTCATGGCAATCGTGTTGGCGATTCCCAATCCCGCGACGCAAACGGCCGCGAATGCCAGCCCGGCCAGGATGGAGGTGAGGAATGTGATTCGCTGATGGACGTACAGCACGAAGTCTCTGGTGGAATCGATGTAATAGCCCTCGTCTCTGAGCGGTTGGAGCACTGTGTCGAGAGCCTGCTCCGAGTCGACGATGAGCATGACCGAATTCATATCCACCTCTTCGTGAAAGGGGCGGAGAAAGTCCCGACCGCTTCGCAGGGGGAGGATCACGTCGACGTAGCGAAGGTGGGAGAGACCGGACTTCCAGCCGAACTGGTCCTCGGCGGGGGTCCGGAACACACCGGCAATCCGGAAGGTTTCCGATGCCAAAGGACCGCTGTGTGTCTGGTGCTCCGAAGACTGGTCAGGTGGTGCGAGAACTCTTGCGAGCAGGCGGGTCTGCTCCTCGGGGAGGATCGGCTCTTGCTGATCGAGCAGAGTCCCCAGTGATTCGGCGAGCGTGCGGGCTTCTTCGGCGGTGAGTGCATTCTGACCACGGACCGCCCATTGCAGGCTGTTCGCCAAAGACGCCTTGACGCTGTGATACTTCAGCATCACTGGCTTCCCGATGGCGGAGAGCACGTGCTGTTCGTCGTGAAACCCCCATTCGTACAGCAGGGCCTCGTGAACGAGAAGCTCGGGAGCGTCGTCCGATCGGGGCGGGGCGCCTGCCACGATCAGGGATTCGATTTTCGAATGAGATCGTGGGGCGAGGGTCATCGCGGCGGACCGGGCTGCGTCTTCGAACTCGATCTGCGCATAGAACGTCACTGACGGATGGACCGACTCGACATGGGGTAACTGTTCCCACGCCTCGAGCGTGTCGGGGGTCATTGGTTCGGTGGGGACGTAGCGTGCCGCGGGATGCTGCTGTCGCATTCGCTCCTGCAGGCGCTCCCTCCTCTCGTGCGACATCTCCCCTTCGATGTCGAGGTCGGCAGCGGGGATTGCGGAGTAATCCATCGTGTGGCCCGCGTGCACGGCGATCGTGCGCATCAGTTCGCTGCCGCGATAGTGCTGTTCGACGGCCCGGGCGACACCGACACCGCCCGCGAGAGTCAGAAGCATCAGGACGGAACCAATGACGATCCCGAGGATTGTCAAGGTCGTGCGCAACAGCCTCTGCCGGAGCGATCGGCAGGCGAGAATGACGAGATCACTGAGCCGCACGAGTGGCCTCCCGGGAGTCGGAGGTCAGTTGTCCGTCCTGCATGCTCACGACCCGCTGCGCGAAGCTGCGGGCCAACTGCTGGTCGTGCGTGACCAGCACGACGGTCAATTGCTGCTCGGTGGCGATCCTGTCGAGAAGGGAAGTGACCTCGCCGGCGGTTTCGGAGTCGAGGTTCCCGGTCGGTTCGTCGGCAAGCAGCAGTTGCGGACTGGTCACGAGAGCCCGGGCGATGGCGACCCGTTGCTGCTCTCCCCCGGAGAGCTGGGCCGGGCGGTGTCCGAGGCGATGCTCCAGACCGACGCGTGCCAGCGTTTCGGTGGCCCGTCGGGAGCGCTGTGAGCGGTGGATGCCGGCGAACGTCAGCGGCAGTTCGACGTTCTCAAGTGCCGAGAGAGTCGGGACGAGGTGGAATGCCTGGAAGACCATCGCCACGGTGCGGGCGCGGAAACTGGCGCGTTCGGCCGGGGACATGCGGCAGAGATCGAGTCTGGCGATCTGCAACTGCCCGTGCGTCGGGAGATCCAGCCCGGCGAGCAGATGCAGCAGCGTCGATTTTCCCGAACCGGAGCGTCCGAGGATCGCGAGTCGCTCCCCGGGGGCGACGTCGAGGGAGACCTGATCGACGGCAATCAGAGGACCGGCTGGAGTCTGGTAGACACGCGAAAGCTCGTGGGCCCTGATCATCGGCGATCGATCGAAACTCAGGCATGGCGGCCGAACTACCGCAGTCGCTGGCTGAGGTAATCAATGACTCCCTGTCCATCTACGTCGATGAGGACATCGGCGTTGGCGGTCTTCTGAGAGTTTTTGCGACGATCGCAGATCGTCATTCCGCGGGTGAGGCTTCCCTGACATTCGACATCGACCGGGACGGTGATTCGTTCGAAGAGCTGCGGCTTGAGCAGGCAGACGAGGGCGACGACTTCCGAGATCAGCATGCCCTCGATGCCGCGACGCTGGCGATTGGCCCGGAGTGCAAAGGGGATGGTCTGGTCAATGAGACGTCCGAATCGGGTGTCGGGGTCGACCTGGACGCGGTTGTACTGTTCGAACGACACGAGCACCTTGTGTGCCACATCGAGTGGCACCAGGGTTTTCGTGGCGCGTGATGTCAGGACAAGACGTGCGGCGTCGGGATTCCCGTAGATGTTGAACTCGGCGGCGGCGGTGACATCACCGTTGACGGAGACGGCTCCGCCGAGAATGACCAGCTCTTTCAGGTTGCCGAGAAACTCGGGCCAGCGTTCTGCCGCGAGAGCGACGTTGGTGAGTGGACCGAGGGTCAGCAGGGTGAGTTCACCGGGATGCTCGCGCACGAGTTCTGTCAGCAGTTTGGCGGCGTCGACACGATGGTGCAGGTCGACGTGGGGGACGTCGAGATCACCCAGACCGGTCTCTCCGTTGAGGAAGACCGGGTCGACGAGTGGTGCCTCTTGCGGCAATGTGACGCTGCGTCCTTCGGATCCGCCGATGCGTGGCCAGCGTGGCGGGTCGAGTAACGAGACCACGGCCTGCAGATTCAACAGCGCCATCTCGCCGCTGACGCACCCCGGCACGGCGGTGAGTCCGAGCACCTCGAGTTCGGGGTCGAGAATCGCCAGGGCGATGGCGAGGGCATCTCCGATCCCGGGATCGGCATCGATGACGACCGTACTCCTCACTGTGTGATACCTCTTGTGATAGCCATGAAGGCGTCTTCGAGTGTTTGCGTCTTGCCGGTGAATTCGACGACGTCGATTCCGGCGTTGACGATTCCCCGGAGCAGTGCTGCCTGGGCCGGACCATCGCCGGTGAAGGTGAATGAGACCTGCTGCGGACCGGGTGCGACATCACGGACGAAGGGCTGCTCGAGCAGGAATGATTCGAGCGCCCGGGTATCTTTGAGGACGCGCACGGCGAGGATGACGCCCTGATCGGGTTCCTCCTCTTCGGTGCCGTTGGCGCTGGATCTCCTCGATTGTTCCGTGAACGAGGATCTCTCCTGCTTCGATGATGGCTGCCGAGTCGCAGATTTCACCGAGTTCGGTGAGGATGTGCGAGCTGATGAGAACCGTCTTGCCCATCTCGGTGGCCAGCAGTTTGACCAGCTCACGCAGTTCGACGCGGGCACGGGGGTCAAGACCGGCCGCGGGCTCGTCGAGGATCAGTACCTGGGGATCGTGGATCAGCGTGCGGCCCAGGCCGAGCCGCTGCGACATGCCTTTAGAGAGTGTCACGATTGGCTTGTCGGCCAGCTTCCGCAGTTCGGTAAAGACGAGGACGCGTTCGATTGCGTCGCGGCGAGCCTCCCCCTTGAACCCGTAGGCGCGGGCAAAGAAGTCGAGGTACTCAACGACGTTCATGTTGGCGTACTTGCCGAAGGCATCCGGCATGAAGCCGAGCACGCGGCGGACGCGATCGGGATAATCGACGCAGGAGTTCCCGCAGATGAAGGCGTCGCCCCGGGTAGGGGTATCGAGTGTGGCCAGGATCCGCATGGTGGTGGTCTTGCCAGCCCCGTTGGGGCCGATGAA
>CAZUXX010000128.1:2891-8324 GCA_964624215.1 uncultured Planctomycetaceae bacterium | reverse complement strand
ACTGACGACCTACGCTTTACGAAAGCGTCGCTCTGCCGACTGAGCTACGGTGGCGTGCCGGGAAGTTTACGCAAAACCCCGGTTGAATCAAGCGGCGTCACGATTGCTCCCCCGCGCCCTCCTGCGCGACTTGAGAATTTGCCCTCGCCCCGCTGTGAGTCCCCCGCCGACCACACGCCCCGAAAGGAGCACCCGCCGGTCGCGCCGGCATTTCCTGATCTGGCCCGGCAGGACCCCCACCCCACAACACCTCCCGAACCTCTCTCACAATCTGAGTGCCGATTGCCTACATTCCCCCTCCACGTGATGAATCGTCGCCAAAGGGATCGGAGCGGATGCCAATGAACCTGGAGAAGGAACTTGAGGTCGCGTTGCAGGCGGTTCGGAGAGCAGCCGTCGTCTGTCGGGAAGTGCAGGCGGGAATCTCACCGGATGTTCTCGACAAGCAGGATCGCAGCCCCGTGACCGTTGCCGACTTCGCCAGTCAGGCGATCGTGTCGAGTTGCCTTCAACAAGCCTTCCCCGACGATCCCATGATCGCCGAAGAGGACGCCCTCGCTCTCCAGCAGCCCGAAAATGCCGCGGTCCTCGACCAGATCCTGAAGCTCGTCCAGGGAGGCGGGGTCGACGCAACCGTCGAGAGCGTCCTCAGATGGGTCGATCATCCCGCTCCCCGGCCCGGAGCAAACCGCTTCTGGACACTCGACCCCATCGACGGTACCAAAGGCTTTCTCCGCAAAGAGCAGTACGCGATTTCGCTGGCCCTGTTGATCGACGGGGAAATCCGGCTGGCGGTCCTCGGGTGCCCCAACCTGCCCGTCTCGGACGCGGGAGACAGCACCTCCGGAGCCCTTTTCTCCGCCGTTCGCGGCCACGGCGCCGAGCTGCGTCCTCTCGATCAGACCGACGCCGCCCCGCAACCGGTCCGCGTCAGCAGGACACGGTCTGCATCGGAGGCACGTCTGTGTGAATCTGTCGAATCGGGCCACAGTGCCCACGGAGCCTCCGCTCGCATCGCGGACCGCCTCGGAATCTCCCGCGAGCCCGTGCGCCTCGACAGTCAGGCCAAGTACGCCGTCGTCGCTCGTGGAGAGGCCGACATCTACCTGCGGCTGCCGACACGCCCCGACTATCGCGAAAAGATCTGGGACCACGCCGGTGGCGTCCTCGTCGTCGAGGAGGCTGGCGGCAAAGTCACCGACATCCGCGGTCGCCCCCTCGACTTCACGCGCGGCTCGACTCTGGCCGCCAACGAAGGGGTCGTCGTAACGAACAGCGGGCTGTACGAGGCAATCATCGACGCCATCCAGACCGTCTTGCCCCCTCCGTCCGGGGACTAATCCCTCCCGCGGCATCCTCCCCGGGCACTCAGGTCGCGCAACACAGCGTGCGCACCCGTTCGCTGCCGATCCCGACTCACCACACCCCCTCCCCACGGGACGGGTACGTGCTGCGTAGAAAACGCGTTGCCCGACAAGTAGCATGACGCCGGTCCGATTCACCCCTGTTGATGCAACGGGCATCCCCGCTGGGTGCCGTTCGAGTCGGATGCCGAGAAACACTTCTTCGCCCGAATGCACCACGCCGCACATCTGGAGCCTCGTCGATGAATCAGCGGAACATCTTCCTTGCCAGCTTTATGACGCTGATTGCCGCGGGGGTCGGCTTCGCGATCCGGGGCGGCATCCTCAACGACTGGGGCAGCCAGTACGGCTTCACCAAACTCGAACTGGGGACCATCACCGGCGGAGGACTGGTCGGCTTCGGCATCGTCATCCTCCTTGCCAGCATGATCACCGACCATGTCGGTTATAAGCCGATTCTCGTGGTCGCCTTCCTGCTGCACGCCCTCTCCGCCGTCGTCACCCTGGCTGCAACTCCCGTCTTCAATGCCGCAGGCAAGGACGCCACCTACTGGTGCCTGTACATCGGGATGTTCATGTTCGCCGTCGCGAACGGCTTGTGCGAAGCGGTCATCAACCCCCTCGTCGCGACCCTCTACCCCCGACAGAAGACTCACTACCTCAACATCCTGCACGCTGGCTGGCCCGGCGGACTGATTATCGGGGGGATCCTCGCGGCCTGCTTCGTCGGCTCCAAGGCGTTCATTACACAACTGCGCTGGGAAATCCCCATGGCGCTGTTCCTCATCCCCACCGTCATCTACGGGCTGATCGTCCTGAAGGAAAAGATCCCCGTCTCCGAAGCCCGCGCCGCCGGGGTCTCCTACCGCGAAATGCTCGCTCAGTTCGCCTCGCCACTGCTGCTGTTCCTGTTCATCCTGCATGCCTGTGTCGGCTACGTCGAACTCGGCACCGACAGCTGGATCGCGAACATCACCGAGACCTTCCTGGAAGGGCAGGGGCTCATGCTGTTCGTCTACGCCTCGGCAATCATGTTCGTCCTGCGGTTCTTTGCCGGACCGATCGTCGAGAAAATCAATCCCCTCGGACTCCTCTGTGCCAGTGCCTGCCTGGGAGCGATTGGTCTGTACCTGATCGGGGCCTCGTCCGGTGAAGCCGCCATCATGGTCTGGATCGCCGTCACCATCTACGGGCTCGGCAAAACCTTCCTCTGGCCGACGATGCTGGGAGTCGTCGGTGAACGCTTCCCCCGTGGCGGCGCGCTGACAATGGGGGCCATCGGAGGCATCGGCATGCTCTCGGCCGGCCTGCTCGGCGGACCCGGCATCGGCTACAAGCAGGACTACTTCGCCTCGCAAAAACTCGCCGAAATCAGCGAACCAACGTACGAACGTTACCAGGCCGACGGCCTCAACCGCTTCCTGTTCCTCCCTGAAATCCGCGGACTCGACGGCGCCAAGGTCGGCGTCATCCGCGACAAGAGCGAGAGTGGACCCGGAACGGAACTGGCGGAGACCATCGCCAAGCTCGAGGCAGACGGCCGTACCAACGAGGATGTCGAACGGATTGCCCGCTGGTGGGAATCCGCCAAACCCTACGCGTCCGAAGACCGCCCACACGTCGAGGAAGCCACGATCTACGGCGGACAGATGGCCCTCAAGTGGACCGCTGCCGTCCCCCTCTTCATGGCCTTCGGATACCTGATCCTCGTCCTGTACTTCGCTGCGAAAGGGGGCTACCAGCAGGAAGTCCTGCACGGCCAGGAACCCGAAGGCGAGCACTACACCGGAGGTGTGGAAGGCCCGGCCGATCGCTGAGGCACAACCGTTCCGCGGGGTCGGTCCTCACCCCACCGGCCCCGCCAAAGTACGGTTCGCACGCTCAGGACTCGACCGTGTCCGTCATCGACGCATCCCCCGCCACCCCCGGGTGACGTTCGTGCAGCAGTCGATCGAGCCGCGTCTGGGAAAGCACTCCCCGCATGTCGGGCGAGAGGTGGTACAATTCCACCTGCACCCCCGCCCGGTGGATCGCTGCCAGCACTCCCAGAATCCAGCTGGAGACGATCTCCACCTCCATCAGGTCGACCACCAGCACATGGCAGTCGACTTCATTGCACAAATCGAGCAGTTGCTCCCGGCAGGTTTCGACCAGAACGGCGTCGTTCAGTTGCCGACCATCGAAACCCACCACCGTCAGGCGGCCGCGCTTGTAAACGTGAAATGCGTTATGAGTCGGGTTCATGGGATTTGCAAAGCGGGAACCGATCCGGCAAGATTCTCCCGCCGGCATCGCCTCCGGCATTTCGGTTCTCCTTCCTCCTTGAGGGTCGCGTAGCTCAATTGGTCAGAGCACTTGCCTTACAAGCAAGGGGTTCCCCGTTCGAGTCGGGGCGCGACCACTTCACGCATTCTTCACCTGCCACTGACCGGTTGGCAAGTCGGTCCGCAGGCTTGTGACATTCGCGTGACATCGACCGGACTCTCACCAACCAGCCACGGCGGCTCTCATTTCGGGTTGCTCCACGCAACTGCGGTCCAACCCGCATTCGCGCGGCCCCTGATGAGACCCGCCACCCCCCTCATCGGTGACAGCCCGTCGCAGGATTTTCCCTCGTTTGACCAACTTCGTCCGACTGTTCATATGTCAGCTGCCACCGGAGAGCCCAGGCTCACCCCGATGATGCAGCGGTATCTGGAGGTGAAGGCCGAGACCCCCGGTACACTGCTTCTGTTCCGGATGGGGGATTTCTACGAGCTCTTCTACGAAGACGCCGAAATCGCCGCCAAAATTCTCGGCCTCACGCTCACCAGCCGCGACAAGGGATCCTCCAATCCCGTCCCCATGGCGGGGTTCCCCTACCACGCCCTCGACGGCTACCTCCGCAAGCTGATCCACGCCGGACACCGCGCAGCCATCTGTGAACAGGTCGAGGATCCGAAGCAGGCCAAAGGACTCGTCCGCCGCGAGGTGACTCAGATCGTCACCCCCGGAACTCTCACCGACGAGTCCCTGCTGGACCCGCGGGAAAACAATTTCCTGGCCGCTGTCTTTCCCGCTCGCGACCAGATCGGCCTGGCGTGGCTCGAACTCTCGACCGGACGTTTCCACTGTGCCACCCTCGAGGCCAGACCCGTCGGCATCGCGACGGGGAACTCCGCACTGGCCGACTCCGCCGCATGGTCGCCTCTCTTTGAGGAACTCGCCCGCATCGCGCCCTCAGAGTGCCTCGTCCCCGAAAGTGCCCTCAAGGACGACCTCGTTGTCCGCCTCGCCGAACTCGACTCACTGACGACAACGACAAGGCCCCCCTGGAGTTTCTCCCCCAAGGCGGCCGTCTCCGTCCTCCTCCGGCATTTCGAAGTCCACTCCCTCGAAGGCTTCGGCATCGAAGATGCCGACGGACCCGCGACCGTGGCTGCCGGCGCACTCCTCGAATACGTACAGGAAACGCAAAAGGCATCCCTCGGTCACATCACCAGGCTGGAGCCCTATCACCGCGGAAAGTCGTTGCTGATTGACGAGGCGACCCGCCGCAGCCTCGAACTCACCCGCACCCAGCGCGACGGACGCCGCGAAGGCTCACTTCTGGGTGTCCTCGACGAAACGGTCACCCCCATGGGGGCCAGGCTTCTCGCCGAATGGCTCTCCAATCCCCTCACCGACCGCATCGCCATCGAGCGGCGACTCAACGCCGTCGAGGAACTCACCCGGGAAACCAGATTCTGCCGCGATCTTCGCGACCAGCTCCGTCAGGCCTACGACCTCTCCCGCCTTGCCTCGCGAGTCGCTACGCTGCGTGCATCACCTCGGGATCTCGGCTCACTCTCAGCCACCCTGGCGCTCCTGCCACGTCTGAAGGCCCTGTTAGCCGGTCGACAGTCCGACCTGCTAAAGTCCCTCGACGCCCGACTCGACCTCTGCGCCGAGTCGCGAGCCGCGATCGAGGCCGCACTCGCCGACGACCCGCTCCTCAATCTCGCCGACGGCGGCGTGATCCGCAGCGGCTTCCATGCCACCCTCGACGAACTGAGGGACCTCGCCCGCGGAGGGAAACAGTGGATCGCCG
>CAZUXX010000128.1:0-2881 GCA_964624215.1 uncultured Planctomycetaceae bacterium | reverse complement strand
AATGGCCCGAACCGGGATCTCCTCCCTCAAAGTCGGCTTCAACAAGGTTTTCGGCTACTACCTCGAAGTCACCGCAGCCAACCGTGACAAGGTACCCGACGACTACATCCGCAAGCAGACGCTGAAGAATCAGGAACGCTACATCACCCCGCAGCTCAAGGAGTACGAGGAAAAGGTCCTCAGTGCCCAGGACCGCGCCCTGGCACTCGAACAGGAACTGTTCTCCAACCTCCGGGAGCAGGTCAGCCGCGACTGCCACCGGCTCGTACAAACCGCCGATGTGCTGGCCCGGCTCGATGTCCTCGCCAGCCTGGCGACGGTCGCGACCGCCCGTCATTACGTGCGGCCCGAAATCACCGATCAACCGGTGCTCGAACTCCGCGAAAGCCGACATCCGGTGCTCGACTGCCTGCAGCCCAGCGGAGAGTTCGTCCCCAACGATGTCCGCATTGGCGTGCCCGATGAGGTCCCGATTGCCGCCACCGACGGGGCAGGGGAGACCGATCGTAAACCGGGCGAAACACAGCCGCACTCCGGTGCAACCATCGCGCTGCTGACCGGTCCCAACATGGCCGGCAAAAGCACCTACATCCGGCAGGTGGCGCTGCTCACGATTCTGGGCCAGATGGGGTCGTTCGTCCCGGCCGCGAAGGCCATCATCGGAATCGCCGACCGGGTCTTCGCCCGCGTCGGTGCCAGTGATGAACTCGGTCGCGGACCGTCGACCTTCATGGTCGAAATGACCGAGACCGCCCGCATCCTCAACACCGCCACCCGGCGAAGTCTTGTGATTCTCGACGAGATCGGCCGCGGCACGAGTACCTACGACGGCATCTCGCTCGCCTGGGCCATCGCCGAATTCCTCCACGACCACATCCGCTGTCGAACCCTGTTCGCCACGCACTACCACGAACTGACCCAGTTGCCGAAAACTCTCTCACGGTGCATGAACCTCAACGTCGCCGTGCATGAGTCCGAGGGAGACATCGTCTTCCTTCACCGCATTGTCCCCGGCGCTGCCGACCGCAGCTACGGGATCCATGTCGCCCGCCTCGCCGGTGTACCACGCGACGTCATCACCCGCGCCGACCGCATCCTCGAACAGCTCGAAAGCGATCATCAGGATGCCCATGGACGCCCGACCATCCCCGAGCGACCCGGGCGCCGGGACAGACAGCTCACCCTGTTCGAACCACCTCCGCACCCGGTCCTCGACGAACTCAAACAGCTCGCGCTCGACGAGATGACCCCGCTGCAGGCGATGCAGGAACTCCACCGGATGCGAGAACGACTGCGAACCGAAACCACAGCCGACCAGAGCTGACCCGCGTCCATCCCGCCTTCAGGCATCGAATGCCATCTGCACCGGACAGGTCCTTGGTGCTTTCGCATCTCATGGGTACGCTGGACACCCGGTGCGCTGGATCCTTCATGCTTCGACCTCCATCCCCCCCATGTCCGCGATACTCACGATCAATGGCGGTTCTTCGAGTATCAAGTTCGCCCTGTTCACTCCGGGCGAGTCCCGGCGGCACGCCTGGGGAGAATTCGAACGCGTCGGGCACCCCGGGGGACAGCGGCGGATTCACGAACCGGGGCTCGAGCCGGTCACCGGGCACGTCGGCCAGCTCACCTTCACCGACGCGACCACCCAGTTGATCGATTGGCTGCGGCACCGCGGCACACTCGAGTCGATCGTGGCCATCGGTCACCGCGTCGTCTACGGGGGCGAGCGTTATATGAACACGACTCCCGTTAGTGATGAGCTTCTCGCCGAACTCAACCGTCTCAGCGTGCTCGATCCGGCCCATCTGCCCGGAGAAATCGCGATCATCGAGACGTTCCGCCGTCGCTGTCCCCACGTCCCGGCCTTCGCCTGTTTCGATACCGCGTTCCATCGCGATCTTCCCACCGCAGCCCGCCTGCTCCCTGTCCCGCGGCGCTATGCGGCACAGGGAATTCGTCGCTACGGATTCCACGGCCTCTCGTACAGCTGGTTAATGGAAGAACTCGCCCGCGTCGCCGGAACCGACGCCGCCAGAGGACGTGTCATCCTTGCCCATCTGGGGGCCGGCTGCAGTCTCGCCGCCGTCAAGAGCGGCCGCTGCATCGAGACCACCATGGGATTCACTCCCACTTCGGGCGTCGTCATGGCCACCCGTTCAGGCGATCTTGACCCCGGCTTCCTGTTCCACGTGCTGCGGACCGAGGGGCTATCCGTCGACGAGCTCGACGATATGGTGAACAGGCAATCGGGTCTGCTCGGACTTTCAGAGACCAGTCACGACGTCCGTGACCTCCTGGCCCGCGAACTCGAAGACCACCGTGCGGCCGAAGCCCTCGATGTCTTCTGCGGTCAGATCCGCAAGGCCATCGGAGCCTGCGCCGCAGCACTCGGAGGAGTGGAAACACTCGTGTTCTCAGCAGGAATCGGTGAAAACTCGGCCGAGATCCGCGAGCGAATCTGTCGCGGACTCGACTTCTTCGGGATCCGGATCGACCCGGAGCGCAACGCCTCAAACGCGGCAGTCATCTCGACGGACGATGCCCGTGTCACCACTCGCGTCATCCCCACCGACGAAGAATCGATGATCGCCCGCGAAGTCACCAGAATGATCACCCGGACGTAACCTGAGCAGCACGAACGATCGCCTGTCGGGCACCTCCAGCCATCCGGGCACTTCAAACAGGAGTTCTCCAGTGGCCGTCATGGAACGAACCCCCGCAACGGAAAACGAAGCCACGCAACCCGCGCCCCTCGCCCCCGACGAACTGCGGAAGATGGACGCCTGGTGGCGGGCCGCCAACTACCTGTCCGTTGGGCAGATCTACCTGCTCGACAACCCGCTCCTCCGCGAACCCCTCCAGCGAAAACACATCA
>CAZUXX010000127.1:0-8338 GCA_964624215.1 uncultured Planctomycetaceae bacterium | reverse complement strand
ACAATGCACGGTCTGGATTCGCTGCGAACGTGTCGCATCCAGCGATATCGCGATCCGCAGCAGCCCCGCCATCTTGCACACCGCCACCCGGTTCTCACGCGACAGCGTCGCGTAACCCTGGTGCGTCGGCTTCGGTGATGCACGCCGATGATACCGCGCCACCATCGCCACCAGCTGCGCGTCCGAACCGCTCAGCCCAAACAGGTCACTGTTCATGATCAGGTACATCGAGTGCTTGTGCAGACTCGACGTACTGATAAACCCCCCGATCTCGTGCAACAGCGCCGCCAGATGCAGAATCAGCCCATGCCGGAGATCAAGCCCGTGCGCGTCCTTCAGCCCCGCCAGCAGTTGCCCCGCCAGGTCCGCCACATGCAGCGCATGCACTTCATCAAAGTGATACCGCCGACCCAGCTCGATCGCCGACCGGATGATCTGCTCCCGGAAGTCCTCCGTCCACACCGACGGATCCACCACCTCCCGCAGCAGCCCATCCCGCAGATTCGCCCCGCTGACGAACACCTCCTCCAGCGCCAGCAGCTCCGCCAAATGCCGGTATACCAGCAATGCCGGACCCAGAGTCTCCGCCTCCGATAACGCGAACCGGTACTGACGCGCAACCGCGTCCTCACCCATCGCCAGAATCCGCTCCGTCAGCTCCGCCAGCGACGGCAACGGGATCCGCGCCAGCGAGCCGGTTGTCCAGTCCGGCTGAAGCTCCCGCGCTGCCAGACGCATGTCTCCACCCAGCGCGATCAGCGCCAGAGGCTCCTCCCGGGGCACCTGCTCGACAAACTCCTCCAGGATCCGGCGGATCTCCTGCTCCATCACATCACGCAACCGCGCCGCCGACGCCCGCAGATTCCGAAACGTCTGACGCAGCCGCAGCGACCCCAGCCGGAACGAATGCGAATACGCCACGTTCCCCTGCATCACCCGCAGGATCTCCGTGCTCCCGCCACCCACCTCCGCAATAATCAGATGCGCCGAACGCAGGTGCTCCTCACCCGCCAGCATCGGCTGGATACTGCGATAGGTGATCCGGTGCACCTCCGCTTCTTCCAGCGTGTCGATCGTCAGCCCCGTTGCCGAGTACACACGATCGATGAACGCCATCTGGTTCGCCGCCTCGCGGACGGCACTCGTCGCCACCACGCACACCTGGTCCGGTCGACGAAAACCGTACTCCTCCAGCTTCCGCTGATACGTCCGCAACACGCTCACACAGTCTTCGATCGTCCCCCGTCCGATCTCCCCCGTCGTGAACGTGTCCTTCCCCAGACTCACCCCCTGCGACAGCGTCTCCTGCGGCCAGATCCTCCCCTCGGCATCGAGGGTCGCAATCGCCATCCGGATCGAACTGGTCCCCACGTCGATCACAGCAACCGGACCGACCGGATGCGGAGATTCACTCCCCACACCAGCAACACGACCGCCATTTCCAGAGGCGGAGTCGGCCGGCAACATGACCCACCTCTCAGGTTCCGGACTGCAATCGGTACCGGTATGCCGCCCAGCCCGCCGCTCCGAGAGCACCCGCATCGTCTCCCAGCGCCGCCACTCGCACGTCAAAGTCGTCCCGATACGCCGGCATCACCCGCTTTTTCGCCTCCTCCGAAACGATCTCGCGGATCATCTCCGGCAGACTCTCGATCAAACCGCCCCCCAGCACCACCACGTCCGGCGACATCAGATGCACAATGCTCGCCACGGCCATGGCCAGATGCCGCGCGGCCTCGCGAATCAGTTTCTCGATCGCCTCATCCCCATTCTTCACCGACTCCGCCAGGGCACTGCTGCGAATGTGCTTCAGATCAGCCCCGGCAATCTCTGCCAGATGCGGAGCCTCCCCGCGATACACACACTTCGCGGCATTCGCTGCCACCGCCAGCCGGCTGGCAACCGCCTCCAGACAGCCCCGGCGACCGCAACCACACATCGGGCCGCGCGGCACCACCTGAATGTGGCCGATCTCCATGCACGAATGACGCTTCCCGGTGAACACTTCACCCCGGTAAACGCACCCGCCTCCGATCCCGGTCCCCGAAAAAATCCCGATCACACACCGCGCACCCGTGCCCGCGCCGAACCGCGCCTCGCCGTAAACCCCTGCGTCGACATCATTCAGCACCGCGACAGGGCAGGGGAAGATCGCCTCCAGCTTCTCCCGGACCGGCACATCCTTCCACGCCAGGTTCGGCGGATCGAACACAAGCCCCTGATCCATATCAACCGGACCGGGACACCCGATCCCGATCGACGTGATCTCCTCGATCGACGTCTCCGCATCCTCCAGCGCCTCGCGGATCACGTTGGCGATGCGGTGGATCCCCGCGTCGGTGTCATTCGACGCCTTCGTCTTTTTGCGGGCCTTCCCCAACAGCTTGAAGTTCTGGTCGTACACCTGGGCGAGCATCTTCGTCCCCCCCAGATCGAACCCCAGCCATTTGTCCGCTTTCGCCTGCGATGCATCGCTCATATGTGCTCCCCCGCAGCGAAAGATAGCGGATGCCCCGGCGATTGCCATGACCGCCATTCACAACCCCCCACCCCTCTCCCACCAGCATCCGGGCGGGGATCTCGCTTGACGGACCAACCGCCGCCACGGACTCTATCTCTCTCGCGAGAGTGGCGGAACTGGCAGACGCGCTGGACTTAGGATCCAGTGCCGCAAGGCGTGGGGGTTCGAGTCCCCCCTCTCGCATCTTGCCTCCATGCGCCCGGACGCACACGGTCAACTCACCCGGAACCCGGTCGCACTCGCTGCCGCTCTTGCCTTGGCACTCGCCGTTTCGAATTGACCTCCGTCGGCAATTCGCACGCGGCCTCGCAGGCACCTCCCTGACAAACGATCTACTCCTCCCGGTGGATCTCGTCGAGCAGCACCCGCAAAAACGGCTCCACATCCGTCACCAGTCCGACCGTCTGAAACGAACCCCGGTCGGCCAGCTTGGTCACCGTCGACGGGTTGATGTCCACGCACACCACCTTCACCCGGGCCGGCAGCAGATTCCCCGTCGCAATCGAATGCAGCGTCGTCGCAATCATCAGGCAGAACGTGACGCCGCGGCACAACTCCCGCATCGCCTGCTGCGCTTCGACCGCATCGGTAATCACGTCCGGCAGCGGGCCGTCGTCCCGAATGCTCCCCGCCAGGACATACGGAATCTCGTGACGGATCACCTCATACATGATCCCGTCCGTCAGAATCCCCTGCTCAACAGCAGCCCGGATGCTCCCCAACCGGCGAATCCGGTTGATCGTCCGCAGGTGATGTTCATGCCCCTCGTGAGCGGGACGCCCCTGTTCGATCGAAATCCCCAGACTGGTCCCGTACAGCGACTGCTCGATGTCATGCGTCGCCAGCGCATTCCCCGCAAACAACACCTGCACGAACCCTTCCCGAATCAGCCGGCTGAAGTGATCCCGACTCCCCGTATGCACAACGGCCGGGCCCGCAACCAGCAAAATCTTCCCCTCGCCGTCCCGCGCTGCACGCATCGCACGCGCAATGTCCCGCACCGTCATCGCCTTCGGCTTCTCGGTCGAGACCGTGCTCGTCATGAAGCTGAAGGCATCGCCCGGTTCACTGGCCCCCATCCGTTCCAGCGGACGAATCCGCGTCCCCTGCCGTCCAATCACGACGTGCTCGCCCAGCCGCACATTCCCCATCGGCACGCAACGGGCCCGTCGCGCCTCAACGTCGACGACGATCCCGCAGTCCATCTCCAGATCCTCGACGTCCACCCACTCCCCGCCGAGACGGATCTGCGTATCCTGATTCGTCGAACAGTAAAACCCTTCAGGAAAGGCCCCATCCATATCGGCCGGCTGCAGCACCACATCGTGCTGCTCAACAGGAGACGCTCCATGCGGTGCAATCGTCCGCAGAATTTCCTCAAGCAACGACGCCGTCGGAGCCATCACCCGCAGCACCGCGTGGCTGCGGTCTTCACGACGGCGACCGATCTCCACCTGCTCCAGTTCGAACGTCCCCCCCAGCTGGATGATGTGATCGAGAATCTTCGGCAGCAGCAGGCTGTCGATAATATGTCCCGAAACTTCGACTCGTTCTGACCACGAGCCGCTCTCACGCGCGGCAGCGTTCATCGGTGATTCTGGATGCATGGGCGCCCCTTTCGAAGCCGTCCGGCAGCTATTACGATCCGTGCCCCTGTCCGGATCCCGCCCGGTCTCTGACGCATTGTACACGCCAACTCCCACAGCGGTGCCCTGACCTGGATCGAGGAATGGAGCAGTTCATCCCCGAACACTGGATCGATGCCGTGCAGGGGATCCCGGTCTGGGGACTGCTCCTCGCTGCCGCAGCCGCCCTGTACATCCTCTCGACAGGAGCCGACTGGCTCGTCGACGCCGCAACCGGCGCCGCCGTCCGCATCGGAATCCCCAAGATCATCGTCGGAGCGACCATCGTCTCCCTCGGAACCACCACCCCCGAATGTGCCGTCTCCGTCACCGCCGCATGGAAAGGTGATGCCGGTCTCGCCCTCGGGAACTCCGTCGGATCGGTCATCGCCGATACCGCCTTGATCTTCGGCCTGGGCTGCGTCCTCGTCAACTTGCCGGTCGATGCCTGGCTGCTCAATCGCCAGGGATGGCTTCAGTTCGGCGTCGCCCTGTTGCTCGCCCTCTACTGCTACGCACAGTACCTGCGACTGGGAGACGCCGCCCAAGTCAACCGACCCTTCGGAATCTTCCTCCTGCTGACCCTCGCCTGGTATCTGTGGCAATCAGTCCAGTGGAGCCGTCAGCACGCGCGCATCGTCGCCGTCAGCGAGCACGAACCGCTCTCCGAAGCAGTCGCCGAAGAGGTCCCCGTCCTCGAAGCCAACCTGCACCTCGAAGAAGTGCCCCGGTCCATGCCGCTGCTCCTTCTGCGCGGATTCATCGGACTCCTCCTCGTCATCGCGGGGAGCGAAGCCGCAATCCTCTTCGTGACCGAACTCGCCGAGCGGCTTGGCGTCCCCGAAGTCGTCATCTCCGGAACACTGGTCGCCTTCGGAACCTCACTCCCCGAGTTGATCGTCGGCATGACCGCACTCCGCCGCGGCCACCCCGAACTGCTTGTCGGCAACATCATTGGCGCCGACATCCTCAATATCCTCTTTGTCACCGGGGCAGCCGCCGTCGCCGAGCCGCTCCCCCTGGTCTATCCCGACTCCAGCTTCCCGCTGATCTTCCTGCTCGTCCACCTCCCGTTCATGATCGGCATCCTCCTCTACTTCAGGATCTGCATCTTCGCCTCACTCCGCCGCGGCCACTTCCAGAGGTGGATGGGAATCCCGCTGCTCGTGGCCTATCTGGCCTACACAGGAATCTCGGTCTTCTACGGGAGAGGATGACGTGGCACGCATCCGCACCATCGCGCTGGGTGTCGCGGGTGTCGGCCCCGAATGGTCTGCACAGTACCAGCCCGCACTCGAACGACTGGCCCACCGCCTGCACCTGGTCGGTGTCTACGACTGCTGCCCCGATCGTGCTGTCAAAACCGCACAGGCCCTCAACACCGCTCCCTGCCTGGGTCTCCGCGAGCTCATCTCACAAGGCCTCGATGGCCTCATCGTCGGCGACACCTCGGGCTGGCAGGGGTTCCAGCCCGTCTGGATGGCAACCCGCTACAACGTCCCCGTCGCGGTTCAACTCACGCACCCCCTCGACTGCGCCGAAATCGAAGCACTCGATCAGCACGCCGCCCGCCAGGGACTCTTCATCGTCCCCGAGCTCCGCGCACGCCACTTCCCCAGTACGCTGCGGCTGCGCGAACTGATCGCCACCGAACTCGGTCCCGTCGAGCACATCGAGATCAACTCCCTTTCCCGCCGCGTCACCCTCTCGGCCTGGGCCGAAGCGCAGTTATGGGACTGGGCCGCCACCATCCTCGATGCCAGTCTGAGCTCGGTCCGCTGGACTCCCGACCCGCGCAGCAGCGGCAACGGAGCCTGCGAGGCCACCTTCACGCACCGCCGTTCAGGTCGAAACCTGTCCGCCACACTCGCAGCCCGATTCGCACCGTCGACACCGCAGCCCGCCTCTGCCGGTGGCGAATCTCCCGACCGCGACCCACCCCCCGAAGAGTGGCCCGTCGAGTTTGTCGTTCGCTGCAAGGACGGCGAGGCCCGCACCGAAGGACCGGTGCACCTCCGCTGGAGACTCGGCGGCATCGAACACGACGAGTCTCTCGGAACAGACCGCTCCGCAGTCGCTGTCGAACTCGATCACTTCGCCCGTCGCCTCGCCGGAGGTCTCATCCCCGTCCCTGGCCTCAGCGACGTTCTCCGCGCCATGCACATGCAAAACGTCGCTGCGACCGCGCGGCAGACCGACTCCGCACAAAGCGAAGAAGCGGCGAGCTGAACCGCCACGCTAAGCCGCATGACGCTTCTGCGTCTCTTCGCGCAGCGGCACAGTCCGCGTCTCGTCGGAACTCACCGTCTCACCGGTCACCGCCTGGCGGACCGTCCACGTCAACGACATGATCGTGAACGCGCCGACCAGTGCGAGTCCGCATCCAAGCAGTGCCAGCTGGTCATCCGTGAGAGATTCAACAAAGCTCATCGAGGGCCTCCGTGAAGCGTCGGGTCAGGCCGTCCGGCCGACACTCACTCTTCGGCAACCCTCGAGTCTCCTCTCGACCGACCTTCACCGGGTTCCGGTTACAGCAATTCCTCCGGCCCGGAACTCCGCACCAACAAAACGCCCGGCAGCGAACCGGCCGGGTGTATCGCTCCTGCGCTCTGCACGGGCAACAACCCCCGCGAAACGGCAAATTCTGCTGCGGGACTCAAACCCGGCAATTGAATCACGCCAGAACGGTTCGATAGCATGAAACGCTGGAGCAGCCTGCATTCCAGGCCGCGTCGTCCGCCGACCGTCTCTCCGGCAACACGACCACACCTCGTCGATGACTGCAAGGGAACCCGCCATGCTTCATTCGCGCCACTTCCGGTTCGATTCGCGCCACTTCCGGTTCGCCACCCTCGGGTTGTGCTGCATGGTCCTCGGGCTCGGCAACGCCGACGCAGCCAAACGCCGCTCCATCGTCAAGCCGCAATACGATCCCGACGCCCCCAAGGTCGAGTTGTTCCAGGCGATCGAGGAGGGTCACATCGCGGTGCAGGTCATCGCCAGGAACGCCACCGAAGGAAACATCCTCGTCGAGAACCTCACCGGCCAGCCCCTCTCCGTCCAGATCCCGGATTCCTTCGTCGGAGTTCAGGTTCTTCCTCAGGATGACTTCGGATTCGGTGCCGCTGGCGGAGGAGCGTCCGGCGGACAGTCCGGCCAGAACCAGTCCATGGGCGGCGGAATGGGTGGCATGGGAGGAATGGGTGGCATGGGCGGCGGTAACTTCTTCTCCATCCCCGCCGAACGCGTCGCTCGCGTCCCCTACCAGTCCGTCTGCCTCGAACACGGCAAACCCGAACCCCGCCCCCAGGTCAAGTACAAGCTCATCCCCACCAGCGAGTACACCGACGACCCCAAGCTGCAGGAACTCGTCAAGATGGTCGCCACCGGCAAGCTCAACCCGCAGGCCGCACAGGCCGCTGCCTGGCACCTCGCCGACAACATGTCCTGGCAGGAACTCGCCAACAAGAAGTACAACCGGCTCAACGCTCCCGATACCCCGTACTTCCATCCCAGCACCCTCTACGAAGCGCAGGCCATCGTCGCCGAAGCCACCGTCCGGGCCGAGGAAGCCGCCAAAAACCCCGCCAGGTCGGACGAGAAAAAATCAGACTTCGTGCTCCCGAAAAAGACAGCCACTCGCTGACCCGATCACAACGGCAACATCAACCACGCACCCGGCTCCTCACCGAGGATGCCGGGTCTCTTGCGTACACGCCCGGCAGACGTGCCGAAACCGGGAAACCACCGACACCGCCGCGTCCGGCATCGATCACGCAGCCCCGAAAACATCGCCCGGAACCGCCGCCCACGTCAGGACTCCCGTCTGGCGAATGGTCACATTGACAAATCACTGCTATCCTCGCCGCGGCGAGACGTCTCTGTTGACCTACCTCCAACTCATCCGCTGTGAGTGCCGCCCCTCCCGATTCCGTTGACCAGTCGAGCGTCACGATCAGTGTACTGATCATCGACGACGACGAAGGTCATGCGCAGGCGGTCGCCGAAAGCCTCGAACGCGTCAACTGCGAATGCCGCATCGCCACCTCGGGCAAGCGCGGCGCCGAACTGATCGAAAGCGAAAACTTTGACGTCGTCATCACCGACCTGAAAATGGACGACGTCGACGGTCTTGCCATTCTTCGCAAGGCAAAGACCGAACTCCCCGAAGCCGAGGTCATCGTCCTCACCG
>CAZUXX010000126.1:0-8370 GCA_964624215.1 uncultured Planctomycetaceae bacterium | reverse complement strand
CTGTACTCGTTGACGTTGGCAGTCCGGTGGCGAATCCATTGCCGCCAGCAGTCCATCGGCACGCGGACGAGGAACTTGAGTTCCGCCATCTCGAAGGGGGTGGTGTGGCGGTGCCGGAGGAGATAGCGGATGAGGGTGCGATCGTCGGAGACGCGTTTCGTCCCTTCGCCGTAGCTGACGCGTGCGGCCTGCACGACGGCGGCGTCGTCCCCCATGCAGTCGACGAGACAGACGAACCCGCTGTCGAGCACGGGGAATTTCTGCCAGCGGAGCTGTTCGATCTGATCGCGGTTGGAGGTCATTACAGTCCCTTGAAGCCAGAGATTCCGTCCCGGACGGATGAGGCGACGTTTGTTGAATGTGATGCGCGGATGCAGGAGGACGCCGCCGGCGTCGCGACACATTCACTGGATGCGTTTGAGAAGACCGCTCGAAGCGGTCGAGCCACGGCGGCGGACGCTCAGGAGCCGCATCGTATCGACCGGCAGCACGGGTCCAAAGCCCGGCGGGTCGACGAAATTCTGCAGAGTCCGGACGGGGCCGGGGGCCAGTCTCACGCGGCGCGTTGCCAGGTGGCGTGATAGCGTCCGCGAACCGCGTCGTAGAGGGCGGCGACGGTGGTCAGGTTGAGCGAGGCAAACATCAACACCGGGCCAAGAGCAGGGATTTTGCGTCCGCGGGCCTGGGCCCCCCAGCCGACGAGCGCGGCAAGGTAGAAAGCTCCCTGCAGGATGAGCAGTCCGAGGTAGAAGGGGTGTGACGCGAGGGCGAGGTTGGTCACGAGCACAATCGCCAGGAGGACGGGCGAGACGAGCCGGAGGAGCTTGTGTGACACAAACTCCCACCAGATCGGGTTTTTCGCAGGGAAGAGCCAGCGAGGCTGATTGACGACGAGCTGCGCGGCACCGGCGATCGTGCGGCGCTTGCGAATCGATTCTTGTCCGGTCGATTGGGAGGGCCAGTCCCAGGCGATGGCTCCGTCGGCCAGAACACAGCGGTAGCCGCGCTCGATCGCCTGCATGGGGATGGCGACGTCATCGAGCAGGGTGTCGGTCGGGATGGGGCGAAACAGCCAGCGGCGGATGGCGTAGAAGGCCCCGGTGGCGCCGGGGACACCACGGAACCGGCTTTCGGATTTGCGGATCAGCGTTTCGTAGGCCCAGTAGGCTCCCATCCCTCGGGCGGCGGCTGCGTCGTCGGCGGATTCGCGGAATCGGAGCTCTCCCGAGACGACACCGACAGCGGGGTCAGTCAATTCGTGCATCAGCCGGGAGATGGCATCCGGCTCGAGAGGCTGACGGGCGTCCGTGAGCACGACCACGTCACCGGTGCACTGCGGAACGAGGTCGTTGAGAACCGCGGGCTTGCCGCGACGCCGCGGGAAGTGGACCAGCCTCACACGCGGGTCCGGGCAGGACTCGATGACCTCGGCGGTGTTGTCTTCGGAACCGTCGGAGCCGACGAGGATTTCAACGATGCGGTCGGCACAGTCCGAGGCGAGGATGCTGTCGAGTTTTGCCGGCAGTCGCGCGGCTTCGTTGTAGCCGGCGATGACGACGGAGATCGCAGCCGGTTCGGCACACTGGTTACGGATCTGGTTGCCACGACGGCGGCCCAGATACCAGACCGCCAGCGGATAGCCGATGTAGATGTAGGCGAGTCCGAGACCGCTGATCCAGAAGGTCAGTGTGAGAAGCAGCGTGACCATGCTGCAGAGCCGGAGTAAGGGCAAGTGGAGTGAATCTGCGGGCGGCCATCCCGGCCGCAGGCATGTCAGGATCGTGAGACATCGAGACGTCGAGCGCCTCCGACGCATCCGGGGTGACTGCGAAGCGGTCTGCACACGGGAGCCGGTTGATGAACCCTACCTCGGAACGCTGGTCCCGCCTGATCGTTTCACGGGTTCCGCTCACCAGGCCCGCAGTTGGTGCGTCAGACGCTGCGGGTTGTGACGGTTGTGCGGTTGGCCCTTGCGGCGGAGAGGACGAGCGTCAGTTCCACTCCGCGGGTTGCTGCGCAAGGGCGATGCTGCGGTCACATTCGCGGCGGTATTGGCGGGCGCGGTTGAGCTGTTCTGTCGCACCAATTCTTTGAAAGATGCGGGCGGCGTGCGAAAAGCAGACGGAGGCGCGTTTCAGGAGTTCGTAACCGCGAAGGAGGTGCCCGACGTTCATGGCGACCACCCTACAGCCACGGAGATCTCTCTCGTCAAGCAGTGACCGAAACGCCCGGGAGAAGGTGCGGAGGGCTTGAGAAGCGCGTCCGCACCGGGCCTGGTAGACGGCGAGGCTGCAGAGGGCCTCGGAGGACCGTGTGGACGGCGGGATCCACTGGAGATGCGCCGCCAGATCACGGGCAATTCCCGGATCGGCGGTGGCGAGTGCATCGTCGAGATGGTCGGTCAGCCAGGGGACGAGTGAGACAGTGCCGCGGCCCTCGAGTTCGGCGCTGATGGCGAGCTGTCGATACTGTGTGGCCTCGACGGTGTGACCGAGCCGCCGGTTGAGGTTGGCGAGTGCGTGGCAGCAACGCGCGCGGCTGAGGGGATCGCGGCGACGTCGTGCGGAGTCGAGCGACTGATGGAGTTGCCGGAATGCGGAGTTCCACTCGTCGCGATCGGCCAGGGCAGCCGCGTACGCGAGGCGGGCGTCTTCCCGCTCGTCGATTGTGATCGCGGCGAGGAACAAGTGGCGTGAGGCTTGCCAGTTTCCGCGGGCGAACTCGTCGTCGGCGCGGCAGAGCAGCTGGCGGACCGGGCCGGAGATGGTTCCGGCAGAATGATGACGTACTCCTCCCGACATCGATCGACTCCCCGATGGGGAGGACCGTGGCGAGAGCGTATTGACTGGCGTCCCGGCAAGGCGCCAGCGACCTGAGAGGGTTCAGGCTATCTGTCTGCGGGAACGCTTGTCAACCGGATGTACACAGAGTCGTCGCAGCACCCGGGCCGTGCGGAACCGGAGCAGTGGTGGCCAGCTGACAAGTCGAACCCGAGGTCAGCGAGAGGGCCGCAGAGGTCGTTTTCTCCCTGGGGGGTGCCCCGAGTTCGCGTTCCTTCTCGATCTCGTCTTCTGTCATCTCGACTGCGCTGGCGGGAGGTGGATCGTCGTTCTCTGGAGAGGGACCACCGTTGCAGCCGACCGGGACGAACATCGCCGATCCCAGCAGGAGGCAAGCCGCGCCGCGACGGAATTGAAACATCATCAATCAAGCTCGCGAACGAGGGGGTGGGGGACACTATCACCACGGGAGCGGGTTCACGGCCCGCTCCCGGTGACGTTCAGGATTGCGGGGTCGTCTATTGCAGCTGTGTCGACTCTTCTCCGGCGATCGAGCCTGCTCCGAGGAATACAGCGTGATCGACGGTCTCACTGACGAAAGTGACTTTCGCGTCGAGCATCGACACCTGTGCTCCCCCGGGATGGTGACTGGAGGGGGACTTCACACGAACGATCGTAACCGACGCGTCGTCGTCGCAAACGGCGCCGGCGTTCGGTGGAGCGAGTGTGTTCATCCATGGCCCCCACGCGAGTTGGCCGGCCGCCCAGAACCGTCCGACATCGTCGTCATTTCCATCGACGGCGGCCGTTTTGAGATTGGCGACGCAGTTCGCCATGTAGTCCTTGAGGATGTCGACATGGGCCTGATTGTTCGCGTCGAAGACGTACTGCGTCCAGTTGGTTGCTCCGTTGCCGTTGTTGAGGAGGCCCGCGGCAGAATTGCGGGCGGTGAAGTTGCGTTTCCCCTGGTTACTACCGATGGCTACCTCGCCGAGCGCAATCGTATTGCTGGAGCCATCGGTAACGGCCGACATGCGCGCACAATTTCGCAGCGTGACCAGGCCGACCGGCCGGGGGAGGTTCCAGTCGGACGTCGGGCCTGCACTCAGGCAATAACTGGTCGCAGCTGAATCTGATTGTGGTTTGCCGTCGGCGACGGGATCGCTGGGACAGATATACAAGTCGATGACGGTCTTGTAGACGATGGGCCGGTTATCGGTGTGGTTCCAGGAGAGGTTGAAGTCGATCCGGTCGTAAACCGCCTTCTGTTCAATGAAGGGGAGCAGCATTGAGAACCCGTTGTGGCCCTCCCAGCAGTTTCCGGTGGGGCTGTTATACGCAGGGCAGCCGACGGGGGATGCCGGGAAGATGCCGTGTGTGACCTCGTAGTCGTGTAACGCAATGGCGATGTTGTGCAGATGGTCCTGGCACTGGCTTTTGCGGGCGGCCTCCGCACCTGTTGTACCGCCGGGAGCAGCAGGGCAACGAGAATGGCAATGATGGCGATTACTACCAGCAATTCGATCAGCGTAAAGGCGGGGCGCATGCGGCTCTGAACTCGGGATCTCATGGGCAGCTCCAAGTGAGAAAGGAGAGAACGTAATGGAGTTCCAGGTGCAGGCGACAGAACGCCGCCGGTTCAGATGAGGTCACGCTGGCTGCAATCCGAGATTACTGATGCGTTGATTTCAGCGTCAAGTGACTGTGTGAAACACCGGTCGTCAGGGTGCGAACAGATAATGAGGGCCCGCTATGTGAACGTGCATCACATGCCAGTGACGCATACATAGTCCGCAGATGTATTCCCGCCCCGGGCGCATAGCGGATTTGCCCGGCTCTGTTCGACCGCTTCCTTCGACCGATCCGTTGATGCGCAGTTCGGTTTTCCGGAGCTCTCCGGATCCGATCGGCCCGTCACTACAGCCCCTGCAGAGCGAGGCGTCGCAGCGGCTCATATGGTGAATCGATTGCCGCTTCGCGACTGCGAAGCATTGCATTCCGGGCGCCACGGCCATCGCCGAGCTGTATCGCCAGCGAACCGGCATAGAACCAGCATTCCGCCTGAAGGTTGCCGGGGAGTTCTTTCCGGCTGCCGATCTCGGCGAGTGCGGCATAAGTCTGTGACGGACTGAACTCATCCGACCGGGCGAGAGCTGCATAGTACTGAGCCGGTCTGTCGCTGAGTGCGGGGATGAGCGCGAGGGCTTCGGACTTTCTCCCGTTGGCGATCGCGGCACGGACCGCGGATTCTCCAACCGTTGCGGGATCGGTTGTGTCGGCAGAGCGACCGGTTGACTGGTCTGCCAGAGGTGGCAGTCCGAGAGATTCGAGCCCGCGATTCACCCGGAGGATGTCGTCGTTGGTGAGGATCCCGGATGCCCGTAAACGATTGAACTCCTGAACGGTGCGGAACTGATCGAGGAGCGAAGCCCCGCCGGCGTACCGGTGCGCGCGGTGAGCGAGTTCGAGGTACGAGTAGGCGCGGATCCGCTGTGCGGAATCGCTTTCGTCCCCGGCTACCAGGCGCAGCGCGGCATAGGGGAGTCGCATCGCGATCAGTGTCATTGCCACGCGACATCGCTCGGGAGGTGTCGGGGCGACAATCACTGCGGTGTCGAGCGTGGACTGTCCCGGCCGGGGCCATTCCAGAGTTGCGAGGACGCGCATGGCCCGTTGCGCCTGTGGTGCATTGGCAGGCTCGTCGGCGCGACCGAAGTACACGGATTCCGCATCGACTCCGAGAATCCGGAAATCGGGACTCAGAGAGAGTCGGCGAATCAGCGTCGTCTCGTGGCTGCCGGCAACCAGCAGGGCCGGTCTCCATGCGGAGAGCTGTTGCTGATATCCGCCCCATGTTCCATCAGCGTGCAGGTAGCGTTCGGAGCGACCGTTGCGAAGGTCGTCGAGGACGTTTTCGTATTGCGTGTACCTGGATCCAAACTCGTCCCAGCGATCGTCGAGCACGGGAGGGAACCGCGATCCGCGTGGGGAGTTTTTCCACCGTCCGGCGGTATCGAGATTGAAGAACAGCACAGGTCCCCGTGTGCTCCACTGGAGCGGGTCGAGACGGTTGGCGGGGAGGCCACTGGAGGTGACAAAGCCACGCAGAGCGTCGGCATGGCGAATTGACTGCAGGGCAACGACGAGACACAGCAATCCGATCGCAAGGCGTGTGGTGCGGAGGGAGCTTTTCGATGTCGCCGGGCCCTGCACGACAAGGGTGGCGGCGATACTGCCAATCCACAGGTAGCGCTGGCAGAGCAGCCCCCAGATGCTGAACAGCGTGAGCTGAATGAGGGAACTCACGCGGGGGACCGGAGCCTTGCGACAGCGAATCCAGCATGCCATCAGGATGGCGAGACATCCTGCCTGCCAGAGTTCCGGCCGGGTGAGAGCAACCGGCTGCAGCGAGGGGAGAAGGTCGGCGGGAACACTGCGGAGGCAGGAGAGCGGTCGAATCGCGGCGCGGAAGAAGGCTTCGGTCTGGGGGGATATCCAGGGCGATGCGACACCGAAAGCAGCGAGCCCGGCGAGTGCAGCGCCGCACCATCGGCGGCTGTGTCGCCCCGGGCTCGCAGCGATTCGTCCGGCTGCGAAGATCCAGACGAGACCGAAATCAAGAGTCACCCAGGGAGCGACGACGATCGCCACGGTTGGCGAGATCCAGTGACGGGCGGTTGGTTCCGAACCGGGGGAGGGGCTCCACAGATCGGTGAGAAGCAGCAGAGTCAGCAGGATGAGCGATTCGCCCGAGGCGGGGTACAGAGTCCAGATTCCCAGGGCGAGCGCGGTGGTCCATTCCGGTAATCCCGCGGTGACTCGTTTGCTCGCGAATGCAATCGCAAGTCCGGCACCGACTGCGTAAAGCCATCCCGGCCAGACGCCCCAATCGTCTGCACCGGCGACAAGTGAGATCGGGACTCGCCATTGCGAGTCAGCGGAGAGCAGAGACGTGTGGGGCGCGGGAAAGATTCTGACGTGTCTGTCGAGCAGCCGAACGTCGTTCGCGAGCAGAAGAAGAGCCGCGAGGAACCACCAGACCGAGAGTGATACTCGCGGCGGCGTGTGCCGGTCGCGTTCGGGAGGCGGCACCTGATCGGGCTCCAGGATCATGGCCTCGGGTGATCCTTGCGAACGCGAATCCAGTGGTCGGTGAAGTCGAGAGGCGCTTCGCCGCGGACTTTCGGCATATGGCAGGAGAGGCAGTCGTCTGATTCCCCCGCGGCACAAACGGGATGCGGCCGCTGCGGTGCGTGGCACTGGACACACTGCCAGATCCCGAGTGAATCCTGGGACTCCAGTGACCGGTGCGGGTCGTGGCAAGTCGTGCAGGTCAGGGAGTCTGACTTTTGAAAGCACGCGGACTGGACGAGTCCGACCGGCTGGAAGCGAGCGATCTCGGGATTGTCTTCGCGGATATCTTCGGGGGGCTGATCCTCGGCCCGGCGATGACACTCGGCGCAGCGGTGGATGGACTCGAGGGGGGTGAGATCCGAGACACGATCGTGTGAGATCACTCCGTCCGAATCGACGTGGCGGCCGCGCGGTCCGTGACACCGCTGACAGCGGACTCCGGGATGGATGGAAGACTGATCGAGGTGTCCGCTCTCGACCGAAAGCCGTGTGGCGTGACAGGCGAAGCAACGTCTTGCTTTGGGTTCGTCGAAGAGCAGTCCGATGAATTCGAACGCGGTGGGGTCGGCATGCGCCGACTGGCCGGGGGTGATGTCGAAGCCGTTGATGGCGTGGTACTGCGTCCAGCGGTATTCGATGAGGTCCGACATTCCCCAGCTGTCATCGAGCAGCCCGACCCAGGTACGAGCGTGTCGGCCCGAGCCGAAGCACCAATCGAGAGTCGCGCGACGGGAAGTCCCGTTGACGTGGTGCAACACGTCGACGGTCTCTTCGGTGACAGTCAGCGAGACGTCGCCGGCAGCTTCGGGGGGTGCGCTGGCGAAGCTCTGCAGACTCTTGAGTGAGTCGGGCGCCGTTGCGCGGGAGAGGGTGTTGAAGTGGCCGGTGTGAGGGAACGTTTCGGCCTGCTCGTGACAGTCTCGACAAGAAGTTTCGTCCGCCCAGTGATCGCTGGCGGCGTATCGCGGCAGCGGCGCTGGCTCGTTGCCGGGACCGGCAACGGGGAGGACGCGTGCCGTCCACACCAGCACGATCGCTGTGACGAGGATGCCCCAGAGAGATCCGGAATTCACTGGACGAGGCCAGTCTGATGAAGCGAAGCGGGTCGAGATCACCCGATCGCTCTCACGTGATCACAGCCCTGCTGTCGCGACTGGTCTCGCCGGGTGTGAACTGCGAGAGTCCGATGCCGACCGTTCGGGCTGAGTGAAACAGGATGTTTCAATCCTGCCTGAGATCACTCTGCGGCACAAGTGACCAGCGATTGTCGGGGGCGGTGCAGCGTTCAGCGGGGCGTCGTCGAGGCAGGGCGGGATGGCGCTCTGAGGGCGACGCGAAGTACCGGACACCAGTCCGGTACTTTTCTGCGTTTGCAGCAAGCGGAGAGAACGGGATTCGAACCCGTGATGCCTCTTTCGAGACATACCGGATTAGCAAGCCGGGATGGAGAGTGGCG
>CAZUXX010000125.1:1178-8411 GCA_964624215.1 uncultured Planctomycetaceae bacterium | reverse complement strand
GCGATCACCACGTTCACGCCGCCGGCTGCAAACACTACGGCAGCCCGACAGAAGGGGTCGGGCCGGAAGCCATGATGCGGCACATCGTCGGCGAAGATCTGACGGTCGGCTGTGTTCTTTCGTGGGGCCCCTGCTGGTACACACAGAAACAGTACTTCGAAGGAGACGCCTCGGCACTCTCTCTCCCCGGCCAGCATCTGATGCGCTACGACGTCGAAGTCAGCGGGTTCCCTTCCTCACACGCCGGGCATCTGTGCCTGCTGCAGCTCTCCGAGGACGACTATCCCGGTACCTCGCTGATCGAGGAATGGCCCAGCTGGACCCTCCCCGTCCTCAAGTGGGGGAAAGAACAGGGAGGTGTCGTCGGTTACTCACATTCCGGATGGGGGCTCGCACTGCCCGACTACGGCCCCGGGGGCGAGAGGCTTCAACCCCTCAGCGACCCGAACCGCCCCGCTTCCACACGACGTGCAGCAGACACCCTCCCCGACTATGCAATGCCTCCCTTCGATGGCATCGGCGCGAATGAATACATCGTCGCTGTCGCACATGGGCTGTGTGATTTCATCTCGGCTGTTGATACGCCGGCCATCTGGGAACTGAATATCTGGTATCACACACTCAACTGCGGCCAGCGGTGCGTCATTTCCGGAGAGACCGATTTCCCCTGTATTTATGGCGAGCGCGTCGGACTCGGTCGGGTCTACGTCCAGTTGGATGACGACGAAGAACTGACATATGCCGCCTGGGCTCGCTGGCTCAAGCGCGGCCGCAGTTACTGTGGCGACGGGAAAAGTCACCTTCTCGACTTCCGGATCACCGACCCCGTGTCAGAATTCAGCGTCGCACTGGGGCAGCAGGCTTCCAATGCCAACGAAGTCCTCCCCGGCCACGACAACATCAACGCACACTGGAGCCAGATCGATCTCAAACAGCCCGGCTCTGTCGAAGTCGCATTCGACGTCGCTGCACTCCTCGCCGAGACGCCAACTCCCGCCACCGAACGGATCCGGAACTCACGACTCGATGAGAAACCGTACTGGCACATCGAACGCTGCCGCATCGGCCAGTCGCGCACGGTCCCCGTCGAAGTGATCGTCAACGGCAAAGTCGTCCGGTCGGTCGAGATCGAGGCCGACGGGTCGGTGACCCGGCACCGGATGGAGATCCCCATCGAACGTTCTTCGTGGGTCGCCATCCGTATTCTGCCCAGCCTGCACTCCAACCCGATCTACGTCATCGTCGATGGGAAGCCGATTCGGGCGTCTCGCCGCTCCGCCGAATGGTGCCGTCAGTCCGTCGATGTGTGTTGGAACAGCAAACAGGGACAGATCCGCGACTCCGAACGGGCCGCAGCACGCGCCGCCTACGACGCGGCCGCGGCCATCTACGAGCAGGCAATTACACAGAGCGAGGTCGAGTGACGATCCCCGATCGGCGCGACCGCGGTCAGTCCTTCAGCTCGATCGGGACCGAGTCCTGACCTTCACTGATCGTCACCCGAATACCGGACGTATCCGGGTTGTTGAACTTTTCCGGAATGTGGTGCACCAACTTCCCCTCGGCCTCGGGAGGAGGAGTCTTCCCGTAGTTCGGTGACTCGACATCGAAGTAGGAGGTGTCGGCGCCGACGATTTCAGACTTGATCACGCCCACCAGATACTCACCCGGAACAGCTCCATCCCCGGAGGTGAAGGTCGTCAGCGTGTACTTGCCGTTGGCATCCGAGATCCCCGCCGCCCCGGGACCATTGCCCGTGTTCTTCAGGGAAATACTTGCTCCTCCAACCGGCTCCCCGTTGTACGTCAGCGTACCGGTGACCTGCACCGTCGCCGGCCGGTCGGGAGGAGGACCATCTCCCCCGCAGCCCAGGGCCAGCGATACAAGAGACATCAGCGAAAGCGAAAGAAGAACTCGGCAAAGTCGGGGCATGTTCAGGCGGGTGTAGTCAGGGCGAAACAGATGGAATCCCGGCACAGTGAGGGTGCCGAACCAGTTCCAGTATTCAGACCAGGGACGAACATCAGCATCAAGAACCAGGTTGTCGTGAGTCCACGACGCACACGATTGGACACCGGCACGCATCATCGGCGTTACGTTCCATTCGGTCAGGTGACAACACTTCACTTCATACCGAACACACAGCCGCCCCTGAAGGTCTCGACGACCCGCAGGGACGGCCAGTCGGAGAGAAGCTTCAACAGTGCACTGGCGACTTAGGGCACCCCCTTCGACTCGCCACAATTCCGGGTACCCAGAGCACCCCACACTCCATACGGGCTCGGTGAAATCTCGCGACCGGGCGGAGTCGCAGCCTGATCGCCGGCGTCGACGTTCTCGCTGATCATCGCCACCTTTCCATCCAGCAGGGCCACCTGAACCCCTCCCGGGTGCCAGCTGCTGGCGGAGAAGATCGCATTATTCGGACCCTCGGTGTTGGCACCATCCACACACGAGGGAGAGTTCGGCGGAAGAATCGTCTGGAAACCGGTGTAAGTCTCACGACCATCTCCCCATCGGTCGCCCCGACGATACATCGGCGACGGGGCATTGACCGTGGCCCAACGATTCGGATTCGAGGGATCCACCTGCGCTTTACACAGCGAAGGATTCGTCGCCACACCGGCGACACTCGCCTTTGTCATCCCGGCAACTTCCCACAGGTCGTTCCCGTAGGACTTCGAAAAGCGAATCTCGGAGAAGCAGATCGTATTGCTGGTCCCGTCGGTGATGTCTGCAATGCGGAAGGGCGTCCATCCTCCAAACAGCCCCCGACACCGCTCGATTTCACGATCCTCAAGTTCGGTTGCACGATCCCCTTTGTTCACGACATAGCTCGTCTTACCGCGATCGCGCTTCGGCAACGAGTCCGACGGGCACTCCAGCAGCTCGATCTGGGTATTCCACCACGCAGTCGAGATCCAGGGCCGATCCCCCTGGTTGTGGTGCGACTTGATCTGATCGTACAGGGGTTTCTGCTCGATGAACGGAAGCAGGCCAAAGAAGGGCGACAGCCGTCCCGCGTTACTCTCGGGATCCGAGTTGGTCCCCGTCCTTCCCGGCGGCAACGTCGAAAACGCCCCTTCGTAATTCATCACCGCAATCGCCAGGTTGTGTAGCTGGTCCTGACACTGGGCCTTGCGGGCGGCTTCCCGAACCTGCTGTACAGTCGGCAGCAACAGGGCCACCAGAATGGCGATGATCGCGATGACCACCAGCAGCTCGATCAGGGTAAACCCGCGTGAGGATCCGCGGTGCGGTGAGCATCTCATCGTGAACTCTCCTTCGAAAAAGACTTATGACATGAGAACCCCGAACGGGGAGATCCGATGACTCGTATCGAAAGAAGTCGGGCCCACGCTCTGACGGGAAACCGGCTCGTCTCGGATGCGGAGCTGTGATGAAATTGCGTTGCGAATGGCTCGATCGAACCAGCGAAAGCTGATGCATCGATTCTGTCTGTTGTGTCCCGGGCTGTCAATTCGCGTTCTCCCCTCCGGCTGCATGCAAATGACTTGGCAACAGATCCCGCCTCCCATCTTCCCCAGCCATTGCCATCCGAACGTCGATTCGCACATCACGGGGGGCGACGCTCAGCCACTCGACCGGAGGAAGCTGTCCACCTGTTCCCGGTTCCTGTCATTCACCGCTGAGACGATCCGGTTCGCTCGCCCTCGGTCGCCTATCTGCTACCCTCTCGGCGCCTGAGGAGATCATCTATGAATTGGCAGCGGATCGGTTCTCTCAAATCTGTCGCGGCTTTCCGCGAACATCTCGAGCGCCTGGAGCTCACGCTTCCCTGTGACGACGCGCCGCTATCGGCCGCCGACGGGTCTCCGCTGGCGCGTCCGCTCGAAGTCCCCGGATTGTCTCGCACCATCGGCAACCGCTGGTGTGTCCACCCCATGGAAGGCTGGGACGGTACACCCGAGGGCATGCCCTCCGAACACACGCTCAGACGCTGGACCCGTTTCGGACTCTCCGGCTGCAAGCTGATCTGGGGCGGCGAAGCAGTCGCCGTCCGTCCGGACGGCCGCGCCAATCCCAACCAGCTCCTCCACCGCCCCGACGATCCCTCCGGGCTCAAGCAATTGCGCGACACCCTCCTCGACGCGCATCGCCAGGCCTACGGAGCCGACTCAACCGATGACCTTGTCGTCGGTCTGCAGCTGACGCATTCCGGACGCTTTGCCCGCCCCCACCGGAAAGATCGCCCCGAGCCCCGGATCCTCTACCATCATCCCCTGCTCGACCGTCGGGTGGGGATCGAACCGTCCGACGACTCTGCCGTCCTCCGCGACGACGAGATCGCCGCACTCATCCAGGACTATGTCTCCGCTGCCGAGACCGCCTCGAAACTCGGCTTCGACTTCGTCGACCTCAAGTGCTGTCACGGATACCTGGGGCACGAGTTCCTGTCTGCTTTTGATCGCCCCGGCCGCTACGGAGGCGACTTCGCCGGACGCACCCGCTTTCTCGATGAACTGATCTCCGCCGTGCGTGACCGCTGCCCCGATCTGGGCATCGGTGTCCGGCTGTCAATCTTCGATTGGCCTCCATTTCATCCCCGGGAAGACGCCCCCGCCGGTAATGCGCCGGGAGTCGTCGATCCCTGGGAGACACCGTATCCCGCCTTCGGATGCCGACGCGACGATCCGCTGACGATCGACCTGACCGAACCGATCGAACTGATCCGCCAGCTCCGCGACCGGCACAACGTCCGCCTCTTCAACCTCACCGCGGGCTCACCATACTACAACCCGCACATTCAGCGGCCGGCCTACTATCCCCCCTCCGATGGCTACCAGCCTCCCGAGGACCCTCTGGTCGGATGCGTACGGCAGATTCACGCGGTCCGCGAGATCAGACAGGCCGTCCCCGACGTCGCAGTCGTCGGCACGGCGTACACCTACTTGCAGGAATTCCTCCCGCACGTCGCACAGGCCGTCGTCCGCGAGCAGTGGGTCGACTCGGTGGGGATCGGCCGGCTGGTTCTCAGTGACTGGGAACTCCCTGCCAAAGTCCTGCGGGGCGAAGACTATCGCGCCGCCAAAAAGATCTGCCGCACCTTCAGCGACTGTACGACTGCGCCACGCAACGGGCTCATCTCCGGCTGCTACCCCCTCGATGACGTGTACAAGGCACTTCCCGAGGCCGAAGCCGTCAAGGCGGCCAAGCAGCGGATGAAAGGGCGCTGACTCCCCCAGACAGACGCCGCCCCCCCATTGCGATCAGAGACCTCCCCAGTCGAGGCGCACACTCTGGGGCCGCAATGTCGTCGCTGACGACGATCCCCCTTACACCCCGGCCGCTGCGGCATCCTCAAGGTGTGATGTGCAGTGTCCACACCGCGTTGCCGCGACCGGAATCGTCGACAGGCAATACGGACACTTCTTGTCCGTCGGCTCCGCAGCAGACTTCTCCTCCTGCCCCATCCGCTCCTCCAGCTCTTCATCGATCCGGTTCACAATCCGGATCAGCACAAACATTGCCACGGCGACCAGCAGCAGCGCGATCACGTTATTGGTGAACTGTCCGTAGTCCCAGGTGATCGCTCCGGCTGCTTCCGCTTCCGCGAGGGTCCGGTACGGAGGTGTCCCCTCATCTCCATACTTCAGGACGACGAACTTGTCGCTGAAGTCCGCCCCACCCATCGCAGCGGCAATCGGAGGCATGATGATGTCGTCCACCAGCGAACGGACCACAGACGTAAATGCCGCCCCGACTGTAAAACCGACCGCAAGGTCCGTCACGTTCCCGCGCAGCACGAACTTCTTGAACTCTTGCACCACACTCATGGCATGCGATCTCCGGCGACCTGGTGAACCTCCCTCACCGCAGTCTAGAGCCGTGCCGGCCAGTTGTCGTTCCGCACGACCCCTTACGTCTCGGCGTCGTGACGGGGCTCTGCCATGCGGAAGGTCAACAGACCCGCAATTGCAATCCCCGCACTCACCGTACCGAACAGCCACACGGCTCCCCGATACGGTTCCTCACTGAAGAAATCGAGCACCATGCCGGCCACCGGCGACAGCAGGAAAGGCACCAGAAAGCACACCCGCATCGTGCTCAAATACTGGGGATGCAGTTCCTCCGGCACCAGTTCGAGTGTGTAGTTGCTGATCGTCCGCATCGTGACCGGTGAGATCCCCAGCAGCACGAACACCATCCAGAACTGCGGCATCCCGGAGTATTTGCGGGCCAACGGACCTGTCACCGCCAGCGCCAACAGCGGTACCAGCGACAGCAGCGCGCACTGCAGCCGCATCACCAGTCGGTTCCCGTAACGGTCGGCGAGGAATCCGCACACCGGACTGAAGATCGCCACGCCAACGTTCTGCGCCACGACCCACACCATCAGCTGGCGGTCCCCGAGGTTCAGCTGGACCCGCGCCAGCCACTGAAAGTGGGGGAAGATCAGCACGATGGTCGTCAGCAGCATCACCACATGCGCCGCCCGGCGGAACCGCGCATCACCGCGATACACCCACCACGCCCCCTTCAGTCGATCCCGCACCGAGGCCACCGGCTCCGTCGCCGGAGAATCAGCCGGCTCGCGAATCAGCAGCACCAGCATCCCGCACAGCAGAAACCCTCCCGCCGTCAGCGAGAAGATCGGCACAAACCGGGAAATGCCCGGCTCCTCCAGCCACGGACCCAGCAGTACGACTGCAGCAACGATCGCCAGAATCGGCCCGATCACGCCAGACATCCACATCAGCCGCCCGCGACGGTTGGGACGCACCAGCTTCCCGTGCAACGTCCCCTGCGCCAGCTGATTCAGCCCCGTAATCGAGAAGAAAATGACGTACGCCACCAGAAACGCCGGCGACATCCACGCCAGCGGCGCTACGTCAGCCGACCACGCCAGCCACACCACGAAGAACGTCGGCAGCGCCATCAGCGACGACGTCGCCGCCACGACCGCCCGCTTGAACGGCTGCTGCCGCAACCGGTCGGCAAAAATCAGAGGAGGCAGGCTCTGCCCCGTCCGTGACAGAACCGGCAGCCAGCCCCGCACACTCCCCGACCCGCCCGTCAGTGCGTCAACAAACGCCGGTATGATCACACTCTCGGTCTTGAAGATCCACGCGATGCGAAACACGATCTCGTAGATCACCAGAACCACGAGATTCCGCGGCTCCAGTCGCTCGATCTGTCGGGTCCGTTCCCGTGCCTGCGCGAATTCCTCTGCAAGTTCGTCGGCGTCGTCGACGTCTGGAGTACCGATCG
>CAZUXX010000125.1:0-1168 GCA_964624215.1 uncultured Planctomycetaceae bacterium | reverse complement strand
CCGATCGTCATTCCACGATTGTGGAGTTTGCGGGTGTGAGGTCGCCAGGCGGACAGCTCACGAGAACGCCGCCTGCAGCGCCCGGTAGCCGGCCTGACCCTGGTCGGCCCGCACAACCGCCGAGATCCGCGCCTCGCTGGTATTGATCATCCGCACGTTGATGTCCATCGCGCTCAGCGCCTCGAACATCTTCTGTCCCACGTCCGTATGACTCCGCAGTCCCACGCCGACCACCGAGAGTTGGTCAATCTCGCGTTCCGATTCCAAACGCGTTCCCTCCCACTGCGTGAGGAACTCGTTCACCAGCAGCAGGCACGCACCGTGATCTTCACGCGAAACTGTGAACGAAACCACCGCTTTCCCGTTCCGGCTGACGTTCTGCACGATCAGATCGACCATGATGTTCCCTTCAGCCACCGCCGTGAACAGATCGGCACACACGCCCGGCTGATCCGGAAGCCCCGTCACCGTAATCAGCGACTGCGACTCGTCCAGTTGCACTTCGCTGACAACAATGTCCTCCATATGCGAAAGCCGGCTCACAACCGCATCCAGAAGCTCGTCTGACGAAACCTGCTTGCGACTCGATGCCTGCTCACGACCCACAGCCGGAGCACACGCCCGCGGCGTCTCCAGCCGGAACGCTTTGTGGACGGCCTGCAGGGCCTCCTCGGCGACGTCGTGACTGACCAGCGTCGACACCTTGATGTCACTCGTCGTGATCATCTCGATGTTGATCCCCCCCTCCGCCAACGCGCGGAACATCTGCGCCGCGACCCCCGAGTGAGACCGCATCCCCACCCCCACCGCAGAGATCTTCGACAGGTTGGTCCCGCTGTGAACGCTGCCGGCCCCCAGTTGCTCGATCGCCTCTTCAGCAGCCGTCAGCGTGTCCGCCAGCTCGTTCTCCGGTACCGTGAACGAGACATCGGCCGACTCTCCCCGCGCGATGTTCTGCACCACCATGTCGACCGGAATCTTTCGCGCAGCCATCCGTGAAAAGATCGTGCTCATCACACCGGGACGGTCCGGGAGATCGCGCAGGCTCACCCGCGCCTCGTTCTTCACAATCGCCAGACCCGTCACCACTCCCGCATCCTGGTCCGCTTCGCTGGCGATCAGCGTCCCCTCGCCGTCACCGTACGACGGACGCACCCGCAGTGGAACG
>CAZUXX010000124.1:6316-8415 GCA_964624215.1 uncultured Planctomycetaceae bacterium | reverse complement strand
CGACGAACCGGTCGACCGCTGCCCCGGACGCGGAATCCTTTTCGAGGGAACCGAAGGCAAGATCTTCGTCAGCCGCAGCACGATCACCGGTCAACTGGCCGTCCCCCTCAAGGAGCAGCCCTTCACACCGGCCGACTACTCTCTCTATCGCGACGATCTCGATTTCCCTGAGCGGATGGGCAAGATCGACGCGATCAAAAACCACATGGCCAACTTCTTCGACTGTCTCCTCACCCGCAAGACTCCCGTCTCCGACGTCCGCAGTCAGCATCGTTCCGTCACCACCTGCCACCTGGGGAACATCGCCATGCGGCTTGGACGCCCCCTCACCTGGGATCCGCAGCGCGAACAGTTCGACGACCGCGAGGCCAACTCCTGGCTCAGCCGCGATCAGCGGAAGGGATTCGAGATCGCGTAACGGTTCTCATTCCGCTGACCACGCTTCCGGGCAGGACTCCGGGGGCGGAAAACAGCCCTCACCTCGCCAAAGCGTGGAGCCTCGAATGCTGCCCCACCTCAGTCGTCGTCAGTTCTGCGTTGCGGCCGGTGCAGCAGCCGCGACCGTCGTCGCGCAGCGGGGCTCTGCCGACGACACGCCCCCGGCCGGCACAGCATTCCGGTTGCGGTACATCCTCTCGTCGTGCATGTACGGCGAGACGCCGCTCGCGGAGATTCTTCCCGAAGTGAAGAAGACCGGAGCCACCGCCATCGACATCTGGCCCCGCGTCCATGGCAACCAGCGCGAGCAACTCGACGAACTCGGCGAGCAGAAGTTCACCGCCCTGTTGAAACAGCACGGTGTTCAACTCGGATGCCTCACCCGCTACGACCTGGGCCCGTTCGGCCTGCAGGACGAACTCCCCCTCGCGCAGCGCCTCGGATGCAGACTGATCGTCACCGGCGGCAAGGGCCCAAAGGGGCTGGAAGGCACCGCGCTCAAGGAAGCGGTCAAGTCGTTCTGCGAACAGATGAAACCGCATCTCGAACTCGCCGCCGAAACCGGCGTCACCATCGCCATCGAGAACCACGCCAACAATCTGTTCGAATCGGTCGACTCGCTCAAATGGCTCGTCGACCATCGCCCCTCCGAACATCTGGCAATTGCCTTCGCCCCGGCCCACCTCCCCCAGGACGCCTTGTGGCTCGGCCGGCAGTTGTCCGACCTCGCTCATGCCGTCGCCATGTTCTACGCATGGCAATACGGAGACGGTTTCATGCAGGAGGCCCCCGTTCGCCAGCAGCTCCGGCAGTTGCCCGGACGTGGTCAACTCAACTTCGCACCGCTGCTCGACGCACTGGCCAAAGCCGACTATCGCGGGTGGACCTCGATCTTCATGCACCCGACGCCGCGAGGCATCCCGATCCTCGCATCGACCACTGCCGTCACCGACGAAATCAACCGCGCCCGAGCCGCGCTCGAGACCGCGCTCAACGAAGTCCGCTGAGTCGCTCTCTTCCCGCAGTGGAACACCGCCACCGTCAACCCGCACCGCGCCGGTCGGCCACTCCGCGACCGCAGCAGGACGACGCGATCAGAACAGCGGGTAAATGAACGGTGCTGCCGGTGAACCCGCAAAGGCCGCGAACAGGGCGAGTGCCCCCAGCACAATCAGAATCGGCAACAGCCACCACTTGCGGTTGTGCTTCAGAAAGTCCACGAACTCCCGCAGGAATCCCGGATCCGGCTGCTCTGCAAGTGCCAGAAACGCTTCGCCGGAGGTCTGCGCCTCACGGGAACTCCTGACGCCCCCGCTCCGCGGATCAGCATCACCGCCAGCCTTCGCAGGATCCGAAGCAGAGTCGGGAGCTGTTCTTCGCGGTTCAGTCATCGATCACTGTCCCAGACTCGCTTGCGCGGCGAACAGATCCTTCTCCACGTCTGACAGTTGCTCTCGCAACGTCTCGATCTCCTCAGACTTCTCCGGCTCCGTCTCCATTATCCGCTTGAGAGTCTTGTCAATGGCGTCCAGCTTCTCCAGAGCGGCCTCGATCGCCTCGTTCGATCGATTCGCCGCCCGATCGACACCGCCCGGCCGGATCGGCTGCAGCCCCGGTCCCCCCACCACCGGAGGACGTGGCAGACCCTGCGGCCACCGGTT
>CAZUXX010000124.1:3689-6306 GCA_964624215.1 uncultured Planctomycetaceae bacterium | reverse complement strand
GGCAGGACGCCGGCCCAGTGCCTCGGGGTTGATGACGTTGATCGGCTGCCCCGCCGTGAACTTCTCGTAATCGCGGGCGAGACCTTCATCCTGCCGCCTCAGATCGTCCACATCCTTCGCTTCCACCGTCCGGGTCTCCTCATCACCGTCCACCGTCTCGGTGACCGAGATGCGGATGTTCTTCCCCTGCTCCTCCTCGATCATGATCTTGCGATCATTCTCCTGGGCGTTGATGGTCCGCTTGCCATTCACAACGCGGCTCGACACCGTCACCCGCATGCCCCCGGCAGCAGCCTGAGCCGGAAGACGCTTCATCAGCACGTGCTTGCGGTACAGTTCGAACGCATCGGGATCATTCCGATGTAACTCCGCCGCATTGCCCGCCTTCGACTCGGTCACCTTTTCCTCGCCGTCGATCACCTCCGTCACCCGCACCGTGATCGGTCCGCCGGCTGGGTCGGAGATCCGGATCTTTCGCCCGTCCTCCTCGACGTCGATGTGGCGCCGCAGATCCCGAAACCGTCGCCCCGGCGCAATCACGTTCCCGTTGACGATAATGCGGAGCCCCGCCCCGGGAGCAATCGGTGGCTGCTTCCCTTCAAACAGCGCGTCCTTCGCCGCTTGAGCCACCTGCGCATTCGACGAGTCAGCCAGTTCGCCAAGAGCCTTCTTCGCGGCCTCAGACCCCGCACCCTCCTGCAGCATCAGTTGACGCAGAATGCGGATGCATTCCCGGGCAACGGGCAACGCTTCTCCGCTCGCCTTCTCCTGCAGAAGCTCAACCGCATCCGCCCCGGCACCGACCAGACGCTCCCGCGCATCCCGCCGCAGTGCGTAATCATCCGAACCGAGTTCCCGGATCGACCGCACCAGATGCTCGCGAGCGGTCGCTTCGACCGCCTCTGCTCCAACCTCGTTTCTCGCCCCACCCGGTTCTTCCGCCTTCACGCCCGCCTGGAGAGGCCACGCGAGCATTCCGATCAGGGCAAACGACCAGCAGACTCGGCTGTTCATGCGGGCACCATGCTGTTTGGGGGAACGTGCCTCTCCAGCCCCGGCGTCGCTCACAGGTTAAACCTGCGGGCTTCCGTCCGGCGATCAGCGGCAAGGCTTGCCCTGTTGACGCCGGTACCACAAGACCCCGCACCCTCCGCGACAGGGGCTGTTCACTTCGATTGTTACCCGCCCTCCGCGAGACTGTCCAGCACGATCCGGTGGTCCGCCATGTCTTGTCGCTCACACCTCTTGGGGAACGGGAAGAAGGTTTTGCCAACCACGCGGGTGTTGCTCCAATGAGAACTTTCTCCACCAGTCGAACGAGATGAACGTGCCAGCCTTCGAGGATCCCCGGTCCCCTCTCCCCTTCCTGACGCAGCACATCCCCGGACTCGGCGGCCAACTGAAAGCCGTCCCGGAGGACTTCATCGTCGAGGAACTCCCCCTCTATCCGCCCTGCGGCGAAGGCGAACACCTCTACCTCTGGATCCGCAAGCAGGACGTCTCCGCCGACGCCCTCACCGCCCATCTCGCACGCACCCTGGGAGTCTCCCCCGGCAACATTGGAGTAGCCGGCCTGAAGGATCGCCGGGCAGTGACAACTCAGATGATCTCGGTTCCGGCACACTGCGAACCGCGTCTGCCGGACGTCGCAACCGACCGCATCCGGGTTCTCGAAGCAAAGCGGCACCACAACAAGCTGCGCACCGGCCACCTCGCAGGCAACCGCTTCGACATTCTCCTTCGTGATGTCCCCCCGGCGCGACTCCCCGATGCTCAGGCGATCGCGACTCACCTGCGCTCACTCGGAGTTCCCAACTACTACGGCGAGCAGCGATTCGGTACCGACGGCGACACGCTGCGGCTCGGCCTCGACTTACTCCGCGGTCACCGCAAACCCGGCTCGGTCCCGCCCCGCAAACGCCGCTTCCTGCTGAGGTTGGCAACCTCCGCAGCGCAGTCCATGCTCTTCAACGAAGTCCTCGCAGACCGCCTCAACGACGGGCTCCTCCACACGGTCCTGGTCGGCGACGTGATGCAGAAGGTAGCGTCCGGAGGCTGCTTCCCCGTCCTCGATCCGGACGCAGAGCAGAAGCGGTACAACAGCGGAGAAACCGTCCTCACCGGACCGATGTTCGGACCGAGGATGATTTCACCTCAGGCCACCGCCTTCGAGCGGGAGACTGCCGTTCTCGCGCGACACGAACTGTCCATCGACCACTTCGCGCAGTGGCGCAAGTTCGCCCCGGGCGCACGCCGCCCGCTGCTGGTTCACATCAGCGAACTCGACATCTTTCCCGAGCCCGAGGGACTCCGCTTCCGGTTTGTTCTCCCGCCCGGAACTTACGCCACCACCCTCCTCCGGGAGTTCATCAAGGAGCCCCAGTCTGCGGCGGCAACGTCCGAATGACCGCACCGCCGCTGCGACTCAAAGCGTCCGACTACCGACCCCGGGTTTTCGTCTGGATGCGGCAGACATACATGTCGGCAGTGATGTACAGAATCGAGCGGTCCTTGCCACCAAACGTGCAGTTCGATGTCCGCTCTCCCGTACTGATGCGGCCCAGAAGTTTCCCCTCCGGTGAGAGGACGTAGACACCGCCGGGACCCGTCGCAAACA
>CAZUXX010000124.1:0-3679 GCA_964624215.1 uncultured Planctomycetaceae bacterium | reverse complement strand
ACACATGCCCCTTCTGGTCGACAGCCAACCCGTCCGGCAGGCCCGGCAACTCCCGCTTCAGGTTCTCGGTCGCGTCGTAGAACAGGCGGCTCTTGCCCAATGTGCCATCCTCCTGCACCGGAAACGCTTTCAAAACCGGTGCCTCAGGATCCGACTGCGCCACGTACAGTGTCTTCTCGTCGGGAGTGAACGCAATCCCGTTCGGACGCGTCATCTCGTCGGTCAGCAGGGTCAGCGTGCCGTCCTGGCTCAGCCGATACACCCCGCAGAAATCCAGTTCCCGCAGCGGATCATCCCAGCGATTGGGAAGCCCGTAGGGAGGGTCGGTGAAGTACAGATCCCCGTTGGAATGAAACACCGCATCATTGGGACTGTTCAGACGCTTCCCCTGGTAGTTGTCGACGAGAGTCTGCTTCCCCCCGTTCTTCGTCAGCACCGAGATCCGACGGTCCCCGTGTTCACAGAAGACAAGCCGCCCCTGAGGATCCAGCAGCAGTCCGTTCGAGCCCGGCTCGGCTCCGTAGTCGGCCACTCCGGTATAGCCCGAGGGTTTCATGAACAGGCTCGCGCCCTTCCCTTCCACCCAGCGGAAAATCGAGTTCGGCGGAATATCGCTGAACAGCAAAGACCCCGGATCGTCGCTCCCTTCCTCGCCATCCACCCAGCACGGGCCTTCCGTCCAGACGAATCCCGAAGCGATCACTTCCAGCCGGGCGTCCGGGGCCAGAAGCTCATCGAGCTGTTTCTCGTGCCGGATGATCTCGCCGAGAGTGGGCAGGTTCAGCGTGTCCTGCGCAAGCGCGGTTGCAGTGAACGCCAGAGCAACACAGACCTGCAGCGATACGGCCTTCAACATGAGCGCCTCCGGGATGACTGGCATGGATGTCCAGCCAGCGTACGGGGCGCCGCAGCTGGTATCAACCGATCTCGCGATCGGCGTCGGTGATCACCCGGTACGCCGCCTCGGCATCCTCCGCCGCTCGCAGCTCGTCGACGAAACCCGGCTTCTGGAACATCCGCCCCAGCCGAGCCAGCACCTGCAAATGCGTCCGGGCATCGCGGCAGACCAGCAGGAAAAACAGATCCGTCAGTGAGTTGTTCGGTGCCCCGAACGGAATCCCCGACAGGCTCCGGCCGAACGCCAGAACCGACTCGCCGATCGCATTCGGCAACGGCTCCCGGGAGTGAGGAACGGCAACTCCGTTGTCGAACGCCGTCGACATCAGCTGCTCTCGCTCCTGCACTGCCGCCAGAACCGTCGCCGGCTCCCAGATCTGCCAGGTCCGCCCGGCAACCTCGACCAGCCGCTCGAGCACCGACCGCTTGGTTCGTGCCTGCAGTGGGACTTCAATCAGCTCCGGCTGCAACAGGCTCGTGACCGGCACTTGACTGTCGACTTCCACCGACGCTTGGGTCTCTTCGACCTTCGCCAGCTGGCTGTCGGAGTATTCCCGCATCTCCCCTTCCAGCCACTGGGCAATCTCCGAGGAGTGGAAGGTCCACTCGCCGGCAACCTTGCGGCCGGGGATGCGGCCACGCTGCACCAGCTTCTCGATTTCACGACGATCGCGCCCGAGGTGCTGCGCGAGTTCTTCAAGTGTCAGCGATTCCGGAGACATGGGAGGTCGGCGGAGGCGGGAACGCGTGGGGAGGGTCTCCCGCTCCCGTCGCGCCTGCCGGCAGCGAACCGCAGCTTCGCGATCCCGCGATCAGGAGCACGGCAGCGGGGCCGTGACATCGAGGTCGGGCGCCCCCTGGCTCAGACGCTCGAACCGTCGTCGACACTCCGCAATTAGACCGTCGTAGTTCCGTTTCCACAAGTCGCGAGACCACGGATCAATCTCGTACAGCCCCCGATACCCCGCCTGCTCCAGTGCCGAAACAATCTCCGACAGCGGAAGGATGCCATCTCCCGGAAGCGCCCGGTCGTTGTCATCCCGCGGACTCCGGTGCCAGTCGCTCAGTTGCACGCAGGCAATCCGCGAGGCAATCGACGGAATCCGCTCCACAAGATCGGTTTCGTGTGACAGGTGATACGGGCTGAACGCCATCCCCACAAACGGATGATTCACCCGATCGAGAATCTGCAGCGTCTCGTCCAGTGAGGTCAGGAAGGTCCACTCGTGCCGGCAGACCGGATGCATCGGCTGCAGGGCCAGCCGTACTCCGTACTCCGCCGCCAGCGGAGCCAGTTCAATCAGCGCGTCGGAAACGATCCGTTGCAGATGAGAACGGATGTGAGTCAGCCGCGGTCCCGTGATGACCGTGACCGACTGAGCACGCAGTTGACCCGCCGTCCACAGCACCAGCCGCGCCTGCTGGACCGCTTCTTCCCACGTGCCCGACTCGGCTCCCGTGAACCCGCCGATCCATCCCACCGACGAAACCAGAAGACCTGACTGCTGCATCTCCTCGATGGCCGCCTCGATCCCCCGCTCGCAGAGTCGATTGAACGACACCCCGATCGCCGGAATCCCGCCCCGGCGAAACCCGTCAATCGCTTCTGGAAGCGACCAGCGCAACGTCGTCAGCTGGCTGACGGCGATGCGGCGATGCAGGGGCAGATGAACTCGGTACGAGACCCGCGTGCTCTCGGCACGCCAGCGCGGAGACTCAAGGGAGGCGGTATGCATAGAGGGTATACTCAAGCAGTCCGTTGCATGCGAGACGTCTGGGACGTCGGATTGTCAATCAGGATGCAGTCGTCAGCGGGACAGTGCTGGAACCGACAGTGAGTGAGAGAACCTCAGGCTGGATTCAGCCAGGAGAATTCAAACGGGTCGAAGCGTCACCACTGACGTTGACCCAGACATGAACATGCGGCTCACCGCGAAAATGCCAGACGAACGACGGACCTTCAATCCTCCACACATCCCACGTCCCGTCTCGTCCGATATCCACGCTCGAACCATCAGAATCTGTGCTGTAAAAGGAGAGCGAGCAGGCCGTCAGCCCTCCCTGACCCTCCAGAAGCTCTGTGATTTCCCGGCGATCCGCATCCCGGTACGGCTCCACGAGCGACGCGAGAACGTCGCGCGCCACCTCCTGCTGATCGTCCGTCATCTCGGCAATCGGCAGCCCCGGAAACGCACCCGACTCTCCCCGGAACCCGACGGCACTCTCGGCCGGAGCCGGGTTGGCCAATACCTGGCGACGTTGCCGTCCATCGAGCATCCGGTACAGGGAATTCGCCTTCTGTGCCTGCGGCCAGAACACGTTCCCCGCGTGATCCGCCTTCTCGTAAAACCCCTGCGCTGCGTGCCCGTAAAAGATCGGACCGCCAAACGCACTGTGGGCCAACGAATCACCATCACACCGGATCGTCAGATGACGCCCCGTCATCACGAACTGGAACGGCCCGCTCCCCGGCCGGCCAAACAGCGCGATCGTCTGTGCCTTCCCGTAGCCCCGGGCATCGTCCTTCAGCTGGCGGCGGATCCGGTCGTGCCACTCCGGGTTGTACAACGAAAAGAAAATCGCCTCGATGAGATCCTGCTGGTCCCGTGAAAAGAAACCGCCGACGAGGTTGTAGCGATCCACGTCGACGATGTTCCAGTTGTTGGAAACGTATGTCCGCAGCAGGCCCCGCCGGGAATCGACATGATCCCACTCGAAGCAGATCACCTCTCGCTGAACAGGCGTCAGCGATTCATACAGCCTGGCAACGAGTGTCTCGCTC
>CAZUXX010000123.1:0-8423 GCA_964624215.1 uncultured Planctomycetaceae bacterium | reverse complement strand
TCACGTGGTGCGGAACGACCAGACCACGCTGGATGAGATCGAGGAGTTGCAGCCGGAGCGCATCTGCATTTCGCCGGGGCCGTGCACGCCCAACGAGGCGGGGCTGTCGCGCGAGGTGGTGGCCCGTTTCGGTCCGCGGATTCCGGTGCTGGGGGTGTGTCTGGGACACCAGTGCAGCGCTGATGTGTACGGGGCGCGTGTCGCGCGTGCTCCGCGGCTGATGCACGGGAAGACGTCGCTGATCCATCACGACGGGGCTGGCGTGTTTCGCGGTCTTCCTCAGCCGTTCGAGGCGACCCGGTACCACAGCCTGCATGTTCCGGAGGAGTCGATTCCGGACCAGCTGATCGTGACGGCCTGGACGGAGGACGCCGAGTTCCGGGAAGTGATGGGGCTGCGTCACGCGGAGTATCCGGTGTACGGGGTCCAGTTTCATCCGGAGAGCTTTCTGAGCCCGGCGGGTGTGGATCTGTTGAAGAATTTTCTGGAGATCGAATCGAAATGGGGCGGTGCGGCAAGTCCCGTCTGAGGCGGAGCGGGACGCGGACCGTGACCTGTGTGTCAGTGACTGGCCGCCGGGTTGACCCCGATGGTAAGACGGGGACGCCGCCCGAGATTGAAGCGGACGGAACGGTTCTTGTGGTATGGTGAGCGAACGGGATCGTGTTTCAGTTCGGTGTGTCGGTGAGAGACCCCGGCCCCTGTCCCCGATGGGTTGCCATGCAAGACGACTCTCCTCGTGCCATGGCCCCCTACATGTGGGTTCCCGCCTGGCTGGTGTTGGCGCTGCACAGTCTGCCGTGGGCGATGTTATGGGGCGATCTTGTCTATAGCGTTCCCTTTGCGAAGTCGATGTTCCTCGACTTCGGGACGGAGGTTCCGCGGGGGACACTGCTGATCATCCAGTTGTCGGACGTGCTGGTGACGTTTCCCTGGCTGGGGCCCGTGGCGTGCGGGGTGATTCTGGCAGGTCACGTGGTGGTGGACGTGATCCTGATCCGGAAAGAAGCGTATCGGGGACGGCTACTCTGGGGAGTTTTGGGACTCGGGTTTCCGACGCTGTTGCTGGCTGCGACGGTGACGATGGTCCGGCTGCCGTACGTTTTGATGTTCGATGGACTCCGGTAGAGCATGCGGGAACAGGAGCGGACCAGGAGGCCAGTCAGACGAGACGCATCCGGGGAATCCGCTCAGGATCGCAGGAGAGATGGGCGGGGTAGCCCGTCGTCACGGCGGCAAGTTCGGCGAAGCAGTGGTCGTACCCGGAGAGCAGGCGGTCCAGATCGAGCGACTGGTACGGTGAGGGGTACTCCGCGAGGTAGCGATGGGCGGAGTGGTACATCTTCCGGGCGCCGGTGAGGTTTCCCTCGGTGAAGTGAAACAGTGACACGGCAACGTGGATGAGCCCCTGATAGAAGTCGCGGTCTTCGGCACTGGCGGTGTCCCAGATTTCTTCGAGGACGTCGTGACAGGCGAAGAAGTCCCGTTCGTTGAAAAGTGAAACCGCTTCGGCGAAGCGTTCCTGGTCAGGGGCCATCGGGACTCACTCTTTGCTGAGTGTTTCGTCGAGGTTGAGGACCGCGAGGGCGATGAGTGTCCATGCGGCGTGCTCCGGCATGGAAAGGTCTCGGCGCGGAGCTTCGCCTGCGGCGAGGAGTTCTTCGGCACGCGAGGGATCTGAATCGAACGCCTGTCTGTTCCGGTCGAGAGAGGAGAGGAGCAGGTTCTGTTCGTCTTCGGTCGCGGGGCGAGCCAGCACGCGAAGGAAGATGGCATCGAGTCGGGCGCGGTCGTCAGAGAGGTTCGCGGCGAGGACGTGGCCGGCAAGCACTCGGGCGGCTTCGACAAAAGTGATGTCATTCCATGTGAGGAGTGCGTGCAGGGGAGTATTGGTGCGCGTGACCTTGACCGTGCAGGTCTGGCGGGAGGCGGTGTCGAAGAACATGGTCGGGGCGATGATCCTCCGCCAGAAGATGTAGAGGCTGCGGCGATAAAGGTCGGAACCGTGATCCTGCCGGTACTGTTTGTTGCCGAAGGTGGCTTCTTCCCAGACGCCGGGTGGCTGGTACACGTTGACGGGTTTGCCGCCGATGGAGGGTGTCAGCAGGCCGGCAGCGGCGAGTGCCTGGTCGCGAATCATCCACGACGGGAGACGGTATCTGGGCCCGCGGCGGAGCAGACGGTTCTCGGGATCGTGCTCGATTCGGTCGGGAGTGACGAGGGAGGACTGCCGGTAGGTGCGGCTGAAGACCATTTGCCGGACGAGGCGTTTGACGTTCCAGCCGGAGTCGCGGAAGTCGGCTGCGAGCCAGTCGAGCAATTCCGGATGCGACGGCGGCTCGCCCTGGGCTCCGAAGTCTTCGACCGTGTTCACGAGCCCGCGGCCGAAGAACTGCTGCCAGAGCCGGTTGACGGTGACGCGAGCGGTGAGCGGGTTCTCGTCGGAGACGAGCCAGAGGGCAAGACCCAGCCGGTTTGCGGGAGCGTTGTCGGGGAGTCCGGGGAGGACTGCCGGGACCGCGGAGGAGACAAGATCGTGAGGCTGGTTGTAGAGGCCGCGGTCAAGGATGTACGTCGGGCGTGGGTCGGGCAGGTCGGCCATGACCATCACCTTCGGGACCTGATCCTGAATGGACTTGCGGTGTTTGATTGCCACTTCGCGACGGGCCGCGAGCCGGGCAGAGGGGGCGTCGGCCGCGAGGAACGCTTCCCTGATGAGTTTCGTCTGATCGGGAGTTCGCTGGTCGGCCGGGATGGCGAGGGCCGAGCGCAGTGCCGCATCGGCATCGTCGAGCGAGGGATTCTCATCAGTGGTGAGGGAGAGTCGGAACCGGCCGATGTTGTGCCGCACGTGGACGGAATCGTGTCGCAGGGTGAACTCGAGTTGCCCGTTTTCGGGAAGAACGACGGGAGGGTCGATGCGGAAAATGGCGGTGTGCGAACGATCGACCGGACGGCCTTCGTAGACGGCCCAGCCGGTGTTCGAGTTTCCGTCGAAGGCATGGGCGACGGGATGGCCTTGCTGTTCGAAGGTGGCCACTGCCGAGGCGATGGGGATGTCCATCCACCCGGCTTCGGGGGCAGGTCGCATCCTGATCCCGAACCCGGTGAGTACGAAGTTGGAGCTGTCGGCCCGTGAGAGTCCACCTCGAGTGTGGCCGGGATCCTGCAAGGCTTCGAGTCGAACGGCGGTGATTCTGGCAGGGGGTACGGAAGCGGTGACGCGGTAGGTGTCACGATCGGCGGGGTCGCCTCCGGCGAGAACTGACTGGTCCTCGAGGACGGTCAGTTGCTGGTGGTCGGCGGTCGCGGTGTCGGGTGTCAGCCACTGCCACTGACCGGTCTGGAGCGCGGTTCGGCGCTGTTGTTCCCACTCGGGCTGGGTGGGTGCAATCTCGGAGGCACGGCGCTTGAGTTCGCGGTCGAGTTCGGCGATCTGCCGATTGAGCTGGTCGATCTGCTGCTGCTGATCGTCGGATGGCACGCTGAGAACGGGAGGTGTCCGGGGATTGCCACCGCCACCGTCGACGGGTGTCTGATTGAAGAAGGCGAACAGGGAGTAGTAATCGACGTTCGAGAGGGGATCGTATTTGTGGTCGTGGCAGCGGCAGCAGTTGAGCGTCAGGCCCATCCAGACGGTGCCGGCGGTCTCTGTCATGTCCATGACGTAGTCGACGCGGTTCTCTTCGGCGATGCGGCCCCCTTCTCCGTTGATCATGTGATTGCGGCAGAACCCGGTGGCGAGGATCTGTTCGCTGGTCGCATCGGGCAGCAGGTCCCCGGCCAGTTGCCAGACAGTGAAGTCGTCGTAGGGGAGGTTGCGATTGAAGGCGTCGACGACCCAGTCGCGCCAGGGCCACATCGTGCGTTCGCGGTCTCCCTGGTAGCCGTTCGAGTCGGCGTAGCGGGCAGCGTCGAGCCAGTCCCAGGCCATCCGTTCGCCGTAGTGAGGCGAAGCGAGCAGCCGATCGACGAGCCGGGCGTAGGCGTGCGGGGAATCGTCGGCAAGGAACTGCTCCACCTCCTCGGGCGTGGGGGGAAGACCAGTGAGGTCGAGAGTGACACGGCGGATGAGAGTGCGGCGGCTTGCCTCGTCCGACGGGGAGAGACCGGCCTGGCGAAGCCGGGCTTCGATAAAGCAGTCGATGGGATCCGACGCCCAGCCGGATTCTGATTGGGGGACCGGGGGGGAAATGAGGGGACGCAGACTCCAGTGCTGTTCCCACGCTGCTCCGCTGGCGATCCACTGCCGGATTGTTTCGATTTCTTCGTCGGAGAGAGGAAGGTTTGCAGAAGGGGGCGGCATCACCAGGTCGGGATCTTTAGCCGTGATGCGCGCGACGAGTTCGCTGCTGTCCGGGTTTCCGGGAGAAACGATCGTGGTGCCGTTGATCTCGCTGAAGACGGATTCGGGCTGGTCGAGACGCAGTTCGGTTTGACGGGCGGCCGCGTCGGGACCGTGACAGGTGAAACAGTGTTCGGACAGGATCGGCCGGACGTCGCGTGCGAAGCTGAAGTCTCCGGCGGAGGCTGCGTCGGGTGTGCCTGCTGCGAGGAGGACAATCGCGGCGATGCTCGCGAAGGAGAGAGAGACTCGGTCTCGAGGCGGACTGCGAAGCGTCATATCAGCCAGTCCCGTACTTCGGATCTGACAGGGTCGAAGGGGATGCTGCCATGATAGGCGTTTCTCGCGTCGAGCGTCCTCCCGGGAGGGTGGTGCGTGGTCAGGAGCGGTGTACAAATCCTGCGTCAATCCGGATGAGGATCGTCACGGGGCGACCGGGAAGCGCGAAAGGAATCCGTCTCTGGCTGGTCGCTACAGGCCGAAGAGCCAGCGGGACAGCGGGCTTGTCGGGAGGTCGGGAGCGAGGAGCGAGACACGATGGCCCTGTCGCTGGAGGATGTTCTCTGCCGCGAGGAGTCCGCTGCGGACGGCGCCCTCCATGGTGGCTGGCCAACCGGTGCGGGTCCAGTCGCCCGCAAACTGCAGGTTCGGGACGGGCGACTGCTGAGGTGGTCGGACGCCGTCGCTCCCGGGGGTGACAGAGAAGACGGCACGCCGTTCGGTGACGAGACGCCAGTGATGCAAGTGCGACGTTGTCGCCTCAGGCCAGAGTTCGGCGAGTTCCGCGAGGACCTCGTTGCGAACGTCTTCGGCGGGTCGTCCTTCGAGAGAGCGACTGGCGCTGATGACGACCTGGTAATGGATCGTGCCGGGGGCGTCTTCGTGAGAGCTTGCGGGCCTTTGAAAGATCCACTGGCCCGTTCGTCCGAGGAGGACCGCATGCGGGAGATCGATGACTTCGCGGTCGAACCAGAGATGCAGGCTGCTGATCGGGGCGGTCTCCAGACGAGAGAGGCTGGCGACAGACGGATGCGCTGCGAGGGGTTCGGGAAGGACGCGACCGATGAGGTAGTGAGGCAGGGCGAGGAGGAAATCGCGTGCGCGGAGTGATTCGCCTGATCGCAGGCGGGCCGCGGTGATTGCGTTGACGTCTCCTTCGAGTGATTTGAGTCCGGTCAGAAGGCGGACTTCTCCGCCGTGCTGGCCCAGCCAGTCGATCACCGGACGACCGTAGAGGTCGTCAAGAGGGACGGCGGGGATGGAGACTTCCCAGCCATGTCGATTCCTGAGGAATGCATCGACAATCACTTTGCGGGCATAACCGACGCTGATGCGGTGGAGTGTTTCGCCGAGTGCGGAGACGAGGACGGGTTCCCAGAAGGCCTGGATCAGGGCGGGGGTTTGCCGGGCTTCTGTCAGCCAGTCGTCGATCGTTCTTGCGTGGCCGATTGAGGGACGCCAGCGGGCCAGGCGGCGGATGCCGGCAATCAGTCTGAGGCGGTCTGTGAATCGGAGTGACGACATCCGGGCCAGTGACGGCGCCAGGTGCAGCGGAGCGGGGAGTGGGGAGGAGGTCAGATGTGAGCGGCGGCCAGAGCGATCAATGAAGGTGAGGCGGGGTGCGACGTTCAAGTGATGTTCGACGCCGAGTTTACGGGAGAGTTGCTGCAGATTGGTGCAGCAGCCCATGGTAACGTGCTGGCAGTTGTCGACGGTTTCCTGCGAGTGCTGTTCGACGAAGGAGCCGGCGCGACCGCCGAGTCGATCCCGCGATTCGATCAGAGTGATTCTGAGGCCGTGTTCTGCCAGCGCGACAGTGGCAGCGATTCCGGCCAATCCGCCTCCGATCACGAGCACGTCGGCACAGGAATCCGACTGATTCGACATTAGGAAGCTACCAGGAGACGAATGGCATCCGGGAGAAACCTGCTGCTGCACAGCAGTCGAAGATGGACAGGCACGGGAGAAGAATCCGTGCGGATGCGTCGGACGGGTGTTCGAGGCACACCGCGTTGTAGTAGACTCCGTCGCCCTTGTCTTGTCCTCATTCGGGTTTCAACAGGATATGGAAGGTTCAGAAGGACCGCTGGTTGCTCTTGCTGCTGTGCTGACACTTGGGACTGCGGCGCAGTGGATTGCGTGGAGAATCCGCCTTCCGTCGATTCTGCTGTTGTTGTGCCTGGGGGTCCTGGCGGGTCCGGTGACCGGATTGATCCAGCCGGACAAGCTGCTGGGGGATCTGCTGTTCCCGGTGGTCTCGTTGTCGGTGGCGGTGGTGCTGTTCGAGGGGAGCCTGAGTCTGCGGCTGCGCGAACTGCAGGACATCGGATCGGTGTTGTTGAAGCTGTTGACGGTGGGGGCGGCGATCACCTGGGTGCTTTCGTCGCTGGCGGCGTGGATGCTCCTGGGTATGGGAGTGTTCAAATCGATCCTATTGGGAGCGGTTCTGGTGGTGACGGGGCCGACGGTGATCGGCCCGCTGCTGCGGCACGTGCGTCCGATTGGTCGTGTCGGACCGATTGCCCGCTGGGAAGGGATCGTGATCGATCCGATTGGTGCGGTGCTGGCGCTGTTGGTCTTCGAGGTCCATGTTTCGATTGCGGGTGCGGGAGTTGATTCGGCGTCGCAGGTGATTCTGGTGGGCCTTTTGAAGACGACTCTCGTGGGGGGCGGGATCGGTACGGCCGCGGCGCTTCTGGTGAGCATGTTGCTGCGGCATCACCTGGTTCCGGACCATTTGCAGAGTCCGGTCACCCTGATGCTGGTGCTGGCATCGTTTGTTGCCTCGAACCTGATTCAGCCGGAGTCGGGGCTGTTGACGGTGACGGTGATGGGAGTGGTTCTGGCGAATTTGCCACACGTTGTGCTGCACCCGATTCTGGAGTTCAAGGAGAATCTGACCGTCCTGCTGATTTCGAGTCTGTTCATTGTTCTGGCAGCACGGCTGGACCTGTCGATGCTGATCGAGCTGGGATGGGGAGGCGTGCTGTTCGTCGTGTTACTGATCGTACTGGTGCGACCGGCGTCGGTGTTCGCTTCGACGTGGGGGAGCGCGATGCCGATGCGGGAGCGGATCTTTCTGGCGTGCCTGGCGCCGCGCGGGATCGTGGCGGCGGCCGTGTCGTCGGTGTTTGCATTGCGGCTGGCGGAGATGCCGGTCGAGGCTCCGCCGGTTGCGCCGGCCGAGGAGACGGTGGCGGCGGCTGTGGTCGAACCGATATCGACAGCCGCGCCGTCTTTGCAGACGGGAGGGCGGGGGCTTGTTCCGGCGACGTTTTTGGTCATCTTCGGGACGGTGACGGTGTATGGCCTGACGGCTGCTCCGTTGGGGCGACGTCTGGGGCTGGCGCTGGCTGATCCTCAGGGGGTGCTGATTGCGGGGGCCGATGCGACCGCCCGCGCGATTGCCCATGCCCTGCAGCAGGCCGGTTTTCCTGTGCTGGTGACGGATTTGAACCGGTGGAACATTCGCACAGCCCGGATGGAAGGTCTGCGAACTCACCAGATCGACATTCTTTCGGATACGGCGATTGAGGATCTGGACCTGGGGGGGATTGGCCGGTTCTTCGGGATGACGCCCAACGATGAGGTCAACTCTCTGGCGGCCATGAATTTCGCGCCGATCTTCGGGCGGGCCAACGTATTCCAGCTGGCGAGCCGGCAGCGGAGTGAAGGGCGGGAATCGAAGGCAGACCATCTGCGGGCGCGAAACCTGTTCGGCCCGGACCTGACTCACCGGGAGTTGCGATCGAGGCTGGAGGCGGGTGCGACGCTGAAGATGACGAAGCTGACGGAGGAGTTTGACTACAATGACTTCCGGGAACAGTACGGGAATTCGGCGCGTCCGTTACTGCTGAGTGAGCAGGGCCGGCTGGTTGTGATTACTGACCCGAGCAAGTCGACCCCCAAGCCAGGGCAGACGATCATCGCTCTGGTCGACCCCTCACCCGAGGATGCGAAGCCTTTGTCGTTGACGGATTCGGTGCTGAATCCCCCGGTACAGCGGACACAGGATTCGTCTGCCTGAGGAGATTCGAGGCGGTGCCAGGCTCGACACCCGTTCTGTGCGGGCAGGGTT
>CAZUXX010000122.1:8102-8443 GCA_964624215.1 uncultured Planctomycetaceae bacterium | reverse complement strand
CTGCGCGGCAACACGTCAGACGATCGCCGCCACCGCGAGGCACTCGCTCACTTCATGGCTGGCGAGTTGGCCCTGCAGCGCGGCCGCACCGGTGATGCTCTCGAAGAACTCCGGAAGGCCATCGAACTCGATCCGACCGCTGTTGCTCCCTATCAGCTCTTCATTCCCGCCGCCGTCAGTGAAGAGAGAATCACCGACGCGCAGGAAATGGCCCTCAAGGCCACCGTGCATGCCGCCGACGGTGTGCAGATGCTTCGCGGACTCATCGCCGTCCTCGTGCAGCAGGGCCGAACTGACCTGGCCGTCACTACGCTCGAGCAGGCAGTCGCCCTGAAAGAGCT
>CAZUXX010000122.1:0-8092 GCA_964624215.1 uncultured Planctomycetaceae bacterium | reverse complement strand
AACCAGTTCCCCTGGCTGATCCTCCACCGGCACCTCGGCCAGACTCGCTCGCTGCTCGAACGGTTTGAACCCGCCGCCGACGCCTATGCCACTTTGATGGATGCCCTCCAGGAGAACGAGGCCGAAGGACTCACCGCAGACCAACGCTCGCAACTCTTCGGAGAAAACGGCGCCCTGTTCGAGGAAATGGGAGACGCGTTCCTCAAAGCCCGGCAGCCCGAGCGTGCCGTCGCCGCGTTCGAACGCGCCGCCGAGTTGCGCAAAAGCGTCCCCGGAATTCACGGCTACAACCTCGCCCACGTCTTCCGTCAGACCGGCAAGCCCGAGCGTGCACTCGAAGAGCTCGAGAAATATCTCAACGCCCAGCTCATCGAAAAAGGCCGCGCTCCCTACCAGTTGCTCAAGGAACTCCTCACCGAACTCGATCGCGCAGACGAACTCATCCCGCGGCTTTCAGCACTCCGGGAGCGGGACCCCCGCAACAAATTCCTCGCCTACTTCCTCGCCGACGAGTACGTCGCACTCGGCAAGCTCGACGAGGCAGCCGAGCTCTACGATCAGGTGGGAGGCACCTCCTCTCCCGAAGCACTGGTCGGACGGGCCGCCATCGCCTGGCGACAAAGCGACCTCGACGTCTGGCTCGACACGGCCGGACGTGCCTTCGCCACCCTCCAGCTCGGCAATCCCCAGGTCCTCCGCCGCCTGAGCCCCGAGTTTCGCGAGATCGGCGAGCGATTCCTGACGGACCTCGAAAACCTCGCCGAAGACAAGGACAAAATCGCCGACGTCATGCGACTCGGCCGTGACCAGTCAGACGGTGACGACCCCGAACTCGAATTCGAACAGGCCTGGATCCTCGGACGGCTGGCCGTCGCAGCCTCCCGCACCGACGACGCCACCCACTTCTACCGCTATGCCATCGGCATGCAGAACCTTCCCGCCTACGACCTCTATCGGGAACTGGGAGCGCATCTCGTCGATGTCGAGAAGTATGCCGAGGCCGAACAGATCTTTCAGGAGGCGGCCGACCATCCGTCCCTCGAACCGATCCGCCCCTACTTCCTGTCCCTCGTCTCCGCCGCTCGGGAGTACGACGAGCGCATCGACGATGCCATCGCTGCCATCGAAGAAGCCCGCAGGATCAGTCCCGACGAACCCCAGTGGGCGCTGCAGCATGCCCGCATCTACTACCGCGCCCGCCGCTGGGAAGATGCCATCCGCATCTTCGAAGAGATGAAGCGGCAGTTCCGCAACGACCCGGATACCGTCCGGGATGTGCAGTTCAGCATCTCAGCCGTCTACGTCCAGATGGGCGAGCTCGAAAAAGGCGAACAGGTTCTCCTCGAAGTCCTCGAGAAGGAGCCCGATCATCCCCAGGCCAACAACGACCTCGGCTACCTCTGGGCCGACCGCGGCGTCAACCTCGAACGCGCTCACCAAATGATCCTCAAGGCCATCGAGGCAGAGCCCGACAACGCTGCCTATCTCGACAGCCTCGGCTGGGTTCTCTACAGGCTCGGCAAATACGAGGAGGCCATCCAGCATCTCGAAAGGGCCACAACCCTTGAACGGGGAGACGACCCGACCATCGTCGATCACCTCGGCGACGCACTCGACAAGCTGGGCCGCCGCGACGAAGCCGTCAAGGCGTGGCAGAAAGCCCTCGAACTGGAAAACAAACGGCCCAGTCCCGACCAGGAGATGATCGATTCCCTCAAAAGCAAGCTCGCCGATCAGCCACAATCGGCTTCCGACGAAGCACCGCAGGAAGGACAGGACGAGACCCCCTGAGCCATCCCGCCCACGAGCGGCACGAGCCGCATGCGAAAGGGGCTATGTCCGGTCTCCCCGCGGATCGAGCAACAGCGGTGCACTGAACCACTTGTCGAGCTGACCACCCACATTCTGTCGAACCGGCTCCAGACGCTCTTCGAACTTCTGCAGCCACTCCGAATCGGGATCCTCGGCATCCGACGGATCCCGACTCCCCGGCACGACCAGCAGCGCCAGATCGGTTACCGCATACGTCGCGGTCTGCGCAAATCCTGCGTAGCGGGCACCGATCTTTACCCGCTCCTCGACTTCCTCGATCGCGTCCTCTTCCGTCCCCACCGTCGCAGCAAGGTGACTGCTCTCGGCGGGCAACACATTCTGACGGGCAAGCTCCCTGTCCTGTTCGCCAGTACGCAGCAGCAGCCCCACTGCCAGCAGGACACCCGCCACCGCCCCGACCAGAACCATCGCCCCACCCCGGTGCGAACGAGTCGACTCGCTAACCGGGGTACAGCTCACCCGCACCGACGCAGTCCGGGTTTCGACAATGGCTCCACGCTCGCGTCCGAGATCTTCCCGCACACGATCAACGAGATCACACGTGGCAGCCACCGGCTGCCACGCATCCAGTGCGGCCTCCAGCAGGACGTAGTCGGCCCACGCCTGCCGACAGCGCAAATCGTGGCATTGCTCCCCATGCACGATCAGCTCCGGACCGGCCGGATGCCGGCACTCGATCGCCTCTTCAAGTCGGCAATGAAACTGTTCGCACTTCATGACATCCGCTCACACGCGGCACTCAAAATTCGTCAACCCACTGCTGAATTCGTTCTCACATCCTCAATCGGCTCGCTGACAGGCCCCACTCGTGCCCCCTTCATTGAAACCCGCGGGCTCTCAGAATCTCTGCCAGCTCCTTTCGTGCCCGATGCAACCACGTCTTGATCGTCCCCGTCGGAACTTCCAGAACCTCACTGATCTCGGCCAGGCTGCATTGCTGTTCGTAAAACAGGGTAAAGCAAATCCGGTATTCCTCCCGCAGTTCACCCAGCGCCCGCTCAAGTTCTTCCCCGATCTCCGGAGTTTCCCGCCGACCGTCTGCCAGCGACTCCGGTCGACCATCAACAGGAATCGCCCGCCGCAACCGCTTTTCCAAAGCCGTCCGGCACCGGTTCGCTGCGATCGCCAGCACCCACGGCATCAACTCGCGGGACCGGTCCCATTTCGCCAGATGCCGGCACATGCGGGCCAGCGACTCCTGGGCCACGTCCTCTGCATCCTGCCGCTGCCGCAGCATCCGCAGACAGAGCACGAACACCGGCCGCTGGAACCGCTCAATGAGCTGCCGCATGGCCCAATCTGCACCGGCGAGGCACTCCTCGACCAGCTCACGATCCGAAAGCGGTTGCCCATCACCCATGGCTACCCGGCGGAGACCTCGTGGGTTTCACTCGATGGGGACGATCCGGCAACAGGAACAGACAGCGGCAAACCGGGCCGCACTCCGGCTTCCGCATCAGTCCAGCGTAATCGCCAGATTACCCGGACTGTCGACAGACACCGTCGCACCGTTCTCGACGCAATAGCCATGCACCGCATCAATCAGGCTCTTCGCCCCGCTGTGCAGATGCTCCGCCTCCCGGCACTCATAGTTGATCCGCAACAAAGGCTCATTGTTCGATGCCCGGACATTAAACCACCAGTCCGGACGGTACCCGTCAGCAACTTCCCGGTAAATCTCGCCCGTCGGGTCGCTCTGCGTGACCTTCAGAAACTCGTCCACGGTCGGCCACTCTTCCCGCCGCGGGTGATACACGCTGATCCCGTCCAGACGCGAGACGTAGCAGTTCTCCTCATCCGACCGGTAGCGCTCCGTCAGCATGTCAATCACCTGCCGGCTCATCTTCCGCCAGTCGGCGCACTGGATCCGCAGATTCACCTCCCCGCTGTGGGGCCAGGGGGCGTACTCGGCCAGCGCCTCCGAACAGGTCGCTCCCGACTGCAGCAGCAGATCCCAGAACATCACCAGCGCAAACAACCCCGAATCCAGACAGTAGACATCCGGGAAGTTGTAGTGAGCCGACGACTCTCCGCCGAACACCGCGTTTGTCCTCAAGAGGGCAACCTTCAACGCATCCTGTCCCACGCGGCAGTAGATCGGCGTGCCGCCCCCCTTGCGAATCGCGTCGATGACTCCGAACGACGCCACCGCCGAAAAGACAACCGCCCCCGAGTTGCCGTTTCGCGCCAGCGCGGCCCCCGCCAGGGCCCCCAGCAACTGCGACCCGGAGACAAATTCCCCTTTCTCGTCAACAAGGAAGACGCGATCCGCATCTCCGTCGAAGGCCGCTCCAAAGGCAGCCCCGCTTTCACGGACCGTCTCCTGCAGACGTGCCACCGCTCCCGGTAACCCCGGGTTCGACGGCCGGTTCGGAAACCGCCCATCGATCTCACCGAAGATCGACAAAAGCTCCACCTTGGCTCCGCGCGCAGCGAACGCACGCTTCAGCAGCGGCAGGAAGATCGATCCGACACCATTCCCCGGGTCCAGGACAACCTTTCCGCGCGCTTTCGACAAATGCTCCCCGCGCTGCAGCGCCGCCTCGATGAATGCCGTCTGCAGGTTGAAGCGACCTTCGGCAGGGTAGGGCAGACGTGCGGCCACCGGAGCCTCCGCCGACTCTCCGTCCGCCTCATAAAGAGGTCGCAGGTGTGCATCCGGGCGGACAATATCCAGCCCGCCGCTGGCCGGATCCCGCACCAGCATCTTGATTCCGTTGTATTGAGCCGGATTGTGCGACGCCGTCACCATCGCACCGGCAACAGCCGATTGCAGACCGCTCCCGATCCCCCACTGGATCATGTCGGTCGTCGCCAGTCCCGCCGGCAGAGGCACCCCGCCCCCGGTCGAAATCCCTTCGATCAGCGAACGGTAGATCGCCGGGGACGATGTCCTCCCGTCCCGGCCAACCAGAATCCGCGGCGACGACTCTCCCGTCCGGTCCGCAACAAAACGCACCAGATAGCGGCCGACAAAAAACGCCAACTCTTCATTCAGCTCGTTCGGGTACACCCCGCGGATGTCGGCCTTCCGAAGAAACTGCTCGGTATCAAACATGCGATCGTTCGTGCAAAACACTCGGCTGGAAGACCGCAGTATCGTAGGCGTTCAGAACCCCGTCAAACGCCCCTCAACCGCCCGCTATCAACAACGCTGCCGGCAATTCACTTCGACAATCGCCGCAGTGATGAGCAGGCAAGCCTCAATCAGAAACCGCGTCGTCTCACCAGCACGATTCACCTGGCAGGTGCAGGCTTTTCAATTCCGCAGGCCGAAAACTTCAACTGCACCGTGTAGAGCAGGGCGCAAACCCTCTGCACGGGCCCCTGTGACTTCACGGCGCGTGCAGCCGGTGCGGCAGACCGCTGTTCATCCAGTGACCGTAGCGGCGTCTCCCCGGTACCTGCTGACGCGGCCGAAGCCGCTTGGGCGGACGCGGCAGAGGAGCCAGCAATCGGCCAATCAGCTGAGACAATCCGATCACTGCCAGCCACGAAAGCACTGCGGTGGCGGTCATACCGAGTATCAAAGTCATTGCGGTGAGTAGAGTTGCGGACATGGTTCTCCTCCCTGATGTCGCCGGGCGGTCCAGTTGCCTCCCGTCCTGGTGCATACGCCGCAACTGCGATGCCGAATCGGTGCCGCTTCCTCATCACAAAATCGTTTCCCGCGGGAACACGCCCCGGGCGAGCCGCGACCGGCAACTTCTGCCGATCGAGGTGCCACTCTCAACGGCGAACGGTCCGTTCATCTTGCCCATCTCAAACCGGGACACCCGATTCAACCGGAACAACTGGTCGTTCTCCCGTCGGACGGACTCCGCAGCACCCGCAACGGTGCAATTCTGACAGCCTCGGAGCCACTCCCCGCCATTCGGACCGCGCCCGTCCGCGGTCGACAGGCAGGCAGTCACTGCCGGAGTGATCCACGCCAGCAGCAGGCCATTCGCTCTCAGAAAGCACGCGAACGGCGGCGATATGCAGCGGCCAGCAGGTCTTCAAACCAGGTGACGACATCCGCCCTGGCAGGCAGCCCCGTCCGCAATCGTCGAGCCAGTGGCGGCAACGACCGGCGAAGAATCCGCAACAGCTGCCGCCGCGGAACTCTGTCCCACCGCTGCAGCAACCGCTCCACGAACTCCACATCCACCGGCCGCAAATGCTCCAGACTCGATCGATCGAACTGGAACCGTGCCGCAAGCGGATCGCGACCGGCAAGTTCAGAGCGGATCCGCCGCATGCGATCCGTCCGATCCTGGACGACCAGCGTCCCCGCAACGAGATCGCCGCTTCGCTGCGTACTCCGGGAGACCATCGGAATGATCCACAGCGGCGGCAGATGGTCGACCAGGCGGAACAGGTTCCGGATCAGCAGACTCATCGCATCCAGGGAGAATCCGTTCGCCTTCACCACACGCAGCCCGAACAGCCGCTTGCCCAGTGTGGTCCCTTCCAGCAGCAGCTCGCTGACGAAGAAATACAGGACCGCGCCAAACGTCACCAGCACCAGGATCGCACCGACCGCGTACAGCCCCGCCTGCGGACCCGACGCCGGATCGAACATGTTCAACTGCTGCTCGAACAGACTGAACGCGATGCTCAGAATCAGCAGCGCAACAGCGACCAGCGCCGTGCCGACCCACACGACCAGTTCGTCAACCAGCCATGCCAGAAATCGCGTTCCACCACCCGCAATGGGGTAGCTCACGACAACATTCTCAGGGGTCTCGAAATCCACCTGCGAATGGAACGCGTCAGCGAGTCGTCGCCGATCGTCAGAGAGCATCGATCAGGCCCGCACCGGAGGCCCTCACTTCAGGATCAGTGACCGCGGCGCAGCCACTGCCGGAACCCCGCACCACGGACAACCAGCGTCAGCCCGGTCTTCTGATTGCGAAGTCCGAGAAGATACCAGGTACCTGGCAAACTCGACAGGTTCAACAAACTTCAGCGAGTTGCTGCCCTCAGGAGACTTCGTGACTCCGGTCGTCGACATCAAACTGTCCAACTTCAGGTGAAGAGTTCCCCCAACGTCTCCCGTTGAGAACTCAATCCCGACTCAGGGTGAATCCCTTCCCCCTAACTGAAGAAACGGCATCGAAATGCCCGCTTGCTCAGTCGCAATTCAGCCGGAATGGTACCCGCTTCACAACCCGTTCAAGTTTGAAATGTGAGGAAATTCACATTCACCGACAATCGACGTCGGCCGATGCGACACAACCTTCCTCACCGCAATTGCTTGTGTTCCTTCCCCCACGCGGAACGATTCTCCTCTCCGATCTGGCAATTCCCTGCCACGGTTGATAACTCCGACTTTGAATCAACCCGCCGGACCGGCCCGTCCACCCGTCTGGCCGAAGCCGCGATCGCCGCCCGACGCTCCAAATCCCTCTTGTTTCGCCCGTTTTACTCGGACTATGGTTCCTGCGCAGGACACACCAGCGCAGGCCCTGCGCGCTGAACACACCGCTGAAGGCAAGGTCAGGGACGACCGGATGGCCAACTACCGCGAACATATCAGTGTGAGCGGCATGCTCGGCTTCGGATATGGGCTCGCCTCCACCGCTCTGCTCGAGTTCACACCCGTTCAGGGAATCCTTGCCGGATGCCTCACCACCGTCGGGGGCATGCTCCCCGACCTCGACTCGCCCAACGCACGTCCGATTCGTGAGGTCATCAGTGTCGTCAGCGCCATCGCGCCCCTGCTGCTCGTGCACCGCGTAGCCGCGGCGCTGGGAGGCTGGAACGATCCGGAGTCCATCATCCTCCTGATCGTCGTCATGCACCTGACCATCAAGTACGCCGTTCCCCGGCTCATTGCCCGACTCTCCGTCCATCGCGGCATGTTCCACAGTCTCCCCGCACTCGGGATCGCCGCCGAAGCAGTCTACCTCGCACATCCCAACCCCGATCCCCGCGTCCGCTTTCTGATGGCCTGCGGCATCGGTACCGGGTTTCTCTCGCATCTCCTGCTGGATGAGCTCTACAGCGTCCACGTCAAGGATGCGCGCATCCGCCTGAAGCGGTCCTCCGGCACAGCCATGAAGCTCACCGGCGACCGTTTCTTCCCCAACGTCTTCACCTGGTCCCTGCTCGCCACACTCTCCTACATCGTCCTCGCCGACATCGGCTGGCTCGAACAGGAAGCAGCCCGGCCACACCGCCCCCTCTCCGAACAGGCCGCACCTCTCTCGGAACAGGCTGACCCCGACGTCGCCCCCGAAGAGGAACCCGACGATCTCCCGGTCGTTCCTCAGAC
>CAZUXX010000121.1:0-8453 GCA_964624215.1 uncultured Planctomycetaceae bacterium | reverse complement strand
GCTCTCGCAGTGCGTACAGACGGGTGGCGGAGTCGACCTCGTTCGCAGTCGCGATACACGCGGCGACGTCGGCACCGCAATCTCGACCCCCGAAGAACAGACGCGCGATTCCCTGGTCAGCCTGCTCGTTGCGAACTGCAAACGCGTCGAGGAATCGCTGCGAACACTCGAGGAATTCTCGAAACGATTGCAGCCGCAGGCTGCAGGCACTTTCGAAGCACTCCGCTACGAGATGTACACACTGGAAAAGGCACTGATGACGACGCTGGCGGCACGCAGCAAACTCGAGTCAGTCCGCACCTGTCTGCTCATCGGCTGCGAGAACCCGCGGGGGAGATCACCTCTCGAAATTGTCGAGATGGCCCTTGCAGCCGGGTGCGGCATGATCCAGCTTAGGGACAAGGCCGCCGACGACCGGAAGCTCCTGGCACTGGGAGAGTCGCTTCGTGAACTGACCCGCAACGCACGAGCACTCCTGATCGTCAACGACCGACCTGACCTGGCAGTGCTGCTCGACGCAGACGGAGTTCACGTCGGGCAAGATGACCTGGCACCTGCCCACGCCCGCCGGATTGTTGGAACCGAACGACTGGTTGGCGTCTCGACCCACACGCTCGAGCAGGCGCGCCAGGCCGTGCTCGACGGAGCCGATTACCTCGGTGTCGGCCCGACCTTCCCCTCTCAGACGAAACAGTTTGATGAGTTCAGCGGCCTCCCCTTCTGCGAGGCCGTCGCCAACGAGATCGCATTGCCCTGGTTTGCAATCAGCGGTATCTCACCGGAGAACATCGATTCCGCCGTGGCAGCTGGCGTACGGCGTGTCGCGATCAGCCATGCGGTCACAGCCGCCGACTCCCCCGGCGATGTCGTTGCGACCCTCGAAAGTCGGTTGCGCGTCGAGACGACGTAATCCGTGCGACTCTCGCATCCGCTCCCGACCACCGTGCATCGTTCCTGCCACGCTGGCGCAGTTGCAGGAGGTGATCATCGCCGGGATCATCACGGTCGGGGTTCACGAACCCTCCCCACAGGCCCCTGCACGGAATCGAACGACCCGCACTGAAATGCAGACCGGGTTCCTGCCGATCATCGAGTCCTGTGCAGGCTGTGGTGCCTGTTGCAGACAGACCACGCTGCCACCCTTTGTGATCAATCGCACACGCAACGAGGCGAGAGAACGCAATGTCCCCAGGCCGCTGCTCGATGAGTTGCTGACGCTCTGGAGCGCACGCCTCGACCTCCCCGAATCGCCGTGCCTGTGGTTTGATGAGGAAAGCGGCCTCTGCCGCCACTATGACCTCAGGCCCCAGGCGTGCCGGGACTTCGAACGCTCAAGCCCCTCGTGCCACGCCGTGCGCACCAAATTCGATCTTCCGTCGACCATCGCGCCAACCGAGTCCGGGAACGAACTCGATGTCGATACGTCTGCGTGAAACGGCGTCAGTCACCATCGACCGCACCAGCCGGACGGATACGCAGCCGGTACAGACCGGTCCCGGCCGTGATGTACAGCGAATGCCGATCATCACCGCGCCCAAAGCAGCAGTTGGTGGGCAGTTCGCCAGTCGGAATGAAGGCGACTTCGTCACCCTCCGGCGTGTACACACAAATGCCAAAGCGGTCCGGGTTGCGGACAGCTGCGTAGATCCGCCCGTCACGGTCGACCGTCATTCCGTCGATGCCCGGTTGTGCCCCGAAGTCAACGAGCTTCTTCCGGTTCCCGAGCGTTCCATCACTCCGGACCGCAAACGCGTTGAGGGTCATCACCTTCTCAACCCCCTCCGGTTCCGGACGAGTCACGTCGGGAGAACCGTTGTTGGTCTCCGCGACGTAAAGGGTGCCTCCGTCCGGTGAAAAGACAACCCCGTTCGGTTTGGTGATCTCACTGGTCACCCGGCGGAGACTGCCCGACCGCGGCTCGAAGCGGTACACCGACATGTGATCGAGCTCCATGGGCTCGGTACCCACATACCGGGGATCGCTGAAGTAAATGCTTCCGTCAGGATGAATCGCGACGTCGTTCGGCGAGTTGAACCGCTTCCCATCAAACCGTTCGACCAGTGGTTCCACACGACCATCCGCATGAATCCGGCACAGCGCCCGGGCCCCGCCGTCCGCTCCGCAGGCTGCAATCAGACTTCCCCCGGCTGTGAAGGCCAGGCCGTTGCTCTTGCGGCTGTCGCCACTGTAAACGGACGTTTGGTCCGTCGCCGGGTCGTAGCGAAGAATCTGTCCCGGACGATCCGCGCCGGGAATATCGCTGAAGTAGATCGCACCATCGGGAGCGGCGGCCGCCCCTTCGGTAAAGGTGCCCGCGTTCCAGAGAGTCTCCAGCCGCTCCTGGGGAAGCAGGATTGCCGAATCGCCACCGGGTGGTGCCGCTGATACAAGCCGCGCGACCATCGCACTCAACACCAGCAGCCCGCACCACCGGCCAGTCATCAACAGACTCCGCGTCATCAGAGGGCTCCCCGGTTCTCATGTCTGGAAGTGTCCCGCCTTTCAGCTGCCGGACACGTCGGGGAGTGTAAACAGCTCCGTTGTGCTGCCGAAACAGTGTGCGTGCGGCGTGGTGTCAAATAGCAACCGTCAAACGATTTTTTGACTTGCCGATGAGAATTCTTCGAAATCCAGACTCACGCCCACAAACGTGACCTAGGGTTTCCGCAGGTCAGTCCCAGTCCTTTCCTTGCCGCCCCATGCAATCGTCCCGAAGGACAGATCGAACACCGCAGGCACGCCGCGGTTCGGTTCTCGTCGAGACCGCTGTCGTGATGCCGGTGTTCCTGCTGTTCCTCGTCGCGCTGATGGAGTTCGGTCACATCTATCTTGTGATCGCCTCATTGCAGTCGGCAGCGAAGATCGGCGCCCGGATCGGAGCGGTCGACAACAATCACACCACCGATGTGGAAGATGCGGTCAACCGCGTCCTCGGATCGGCGTTCGATCGCACCACCACCACGGTGCTCGTCAAGGATGCCAGCATCTTCGATCAACCCGGCGTTCAGCCGGAAACGATCAATTACAGCAGCCTGCCCGATGTCGAGGTCGATTCTCTGGAATCGGGCCAGCTCTTCGTCGTTCGCGTCACCGTTCCCTATGACGATGTGGCCCTGCTCCCCCCGTTCTGGGCCAAGGGCATCGTGTTGTCATCTCAATCCGTCATGCGCCGCGAGTGATCGCCGCGAAGTCCTATGAAGTTCCACAAGCCACGATCGCCGCGAAGGCACAGACGCCGCGGAAGCGCGACGGTCGAGTTCGCCATCATCGCCCCCCTCTTCATGGGACTGGTGATGGCGACTGTCGAAATCGGAAGTGCACTGAGCACCTCGCAGACCCTCTACGCCGCCCTGCGAGAAGCAGGGCGACTGGCATCGATGGACTACCGGAACGTTCTTGGCCCCCAGCAGGATCCGAACGCCAAAGTGATTCAGGACACCCGCAACTTTCTGACCGCTTCGGGAATCCCCGGTGACGACGTCGAGATCAACATCGTGCATGCCGGCGGGGGCAACGACGGGGCTCCCTTCGAACTCAATAACCCCGACAACGACCTCAAGCTGTTTCGCATCGAGGCTCGCGTTTCCTATGCGGACGTCAGCACGTTCCCGATGGAGTTCATGCGTGATCGGGATCTCACAGCCCAACTGACCTTCCGCAAGGGGAAGGTCAATCTGATCGCAGACTGATCGTCAACTCGCGTTACCTCCGTTTCGACAACCGCGTCTTCGTCACGTTAAAGGGCGGCCATGAAAATCTTCCGGGTTCCTCAAGCGATTCTGGACAGTCAGCGGAAGGGAACGTTCATCGCCATCGGCGCGATCTGCCTGTCGGTCTGTCTCGGGTTCGTCGCCTTCAGCGTTGACCTGGGGCTTATCTCCCTGACCCGCACACAGATGCAGAACAGTTGCGATGCGGCTGCGCTCGCCGCTGCGATGGAGATCACTGCCGCAGTCCAGAACGCTCCCCCCGATGCCGAAAACGTCACCGCCTACGCGCGGGAGCAGGCCCGTCAGAGCACCGAGAAGTTCAAAATCAACTGGAACATCGGTCTCTCCGATCCGGCGAACTGCGTGAAGGTCGTTGCCCGTCGCGAGAACTCCGATCTCGACGCGCCCGATGGGCGTCTGCGACTGTCGTTTGCCAAGTTCCTCGGACACGGGTCGGCCAGCCTCCGAACCGAAGCAACCGCCTATGTCGAAGCCCGCGACCTGGTCGTCGTACACGACTTTTCCCGCTCAATGAACTTCGACAGTTATTTTAACTCCGAAGCGGGAGCCAAGCTGACGCAGGCGCAAATCGAACAGAATCTCTACCGCATCTGGGAAGATCTCGGGTTCCCCACCTACGGCAGTAACATGCCGTTTACTCCCGATTGGGTCACCATCCACGGGCCGGGCAGCTTTGCGTATACCGTTCGCTGGGAACGCACCCGGGTCGTCATCACGTCTCCTGAGAGTCTCGAAGAGGTCACACTGTACTACTCGAACGGAAACACGCGCACCGTGAATGCCAACGGTGCGAAGTCCCTCACAGCCCAGGGATCAGGCAGCTATGCCAATTCCACAATCGTGAAGGCCAGGCTCAGCCCGGGCACGACCGAAGGGCAGTACGAGTGGGTCTGGACGAGCCTGTTCAGTGGGTACTGGAAATGGATTCCCGGCGAAGGGAAGGAGGCCGAGATCGACTTCTTCGACGACTCGACCATCCTCAAGGGACTCGGACTCAACGGAGTCCCGTACCCCTGGCCCGATCCTCCGGGGAACGACTACGGGCAGGACCAGGGAAACTGGTCGCACTTCATTCGCCAGTGCCGCGGCTATCGCTCCGGCTCCAACTATTACAGTCCGCAGGACTCCGAACTCAACAACGCCGGCTATGGCTACAAGTTCGGACTGATGTCCCTGTACCACTATCAGCTCAAGAACTTTTCCAGCCACGCCCAGTTCCCCGACCTGTGGAAAGCACGCCATTACCCGTTCCACTCCATCAAGGCGGGGCACGCCCTGTTGTGTGACTTCCTGAAGAACCTCGGCTTTGATGACCACCTCGGCATGGTGACTTACGACACCTACCACCGTGTCGAAGACCGGCTCAACGAGCATGGGGTGTACATCGACCTGACAAACGAACCGCTGTCAACCAGGTACGATGACATCAAGACGATCATGGAGAACAAGCAGGCGTTCCACTACTACCCCTCGACGAACATCGGTGGCGGAATGCGGGATGCCGTGGCCCTGCTCGACGCTTACGGCCGTCCGGGGGCCCGGCCCAACATCCTGCTGATGACCGACGGAAACGCAAACGTCTACGACGGCTCCACCAATCTGCCGTCTGGATGGGAATCGTGGTTCGAAGGCTTCAGCGGTGAAGGATCGAAGTACAGCGTCAGTCATGGTGGGGCAAATTCGAGTGAGATCGCTGCCCGCAAGTCGCTGATCTACGAAGTCAAACGTGCGGTCGATCGCGGCTACACGGTGCACACGATGGCCGTGGGCGTCGATGCCGACTGGAAGACGATGCAGGCAATCGCATTCCTCGGGAAAGGGGAGTTCATCCGCGTCGAAGGGGCCACCAGCGTCGACGAAGTCGAGGCCGAGATTCTCCAGGCCTTCCACCGCATCGCGGGAATGGTGCCGCCGGCTCGACTGCTGGGACCGGAGAAGGAATAGTGTCATCCTCCATCCGATGGCGGCGTCGGGAGACCACTCGGCCTCAGACGACCGCGTCTGTTCCGGTGCCCGGTGATTCCCTTCAGGAAGCCTGCGGCCTTGAGAGTGAACGCCACTCGTCCAGCAGCTCAACGGCCCTGCAGCGGATGTCGAACCGTTGCAGGGCAGTCTGTCGTAGAGACTCGGAAAACCGCTGGCGGGTCTCCGGTTCTGACAGCAGTCTGCGAATGCTGTCCACAAGACCGGTGTCGTCTCCGGGAGGAACGAGAAGCGCTCCCCGCTCATGCTCGACAATCTCTGCAGTCCCGCCAACTTGCGTGGCCACGATGGGAAGCCCGCTTGCGGCCGCTTCCAATAGAACCCGCCCCAGCGGTTCCTGTCGGGCCGGATGAATCAGCAGATCCGCAGCGCGCATGAGTTCGGCCATGTCTTCCCGAACTCCCGCGAAGCGTACCACGCCGCTGCCACCGAACCGGGCAACCTGGCGGTGCAGACCTTGCTCGTAGGCGATCGCCTCCGGTTTGCCCGAGCACCGCTCGCCCACGATCCACAGGCGGAAGTGCGGAGCATCCCCTGCAATCTGTTCCACGGCCTTTAGCAGGACGTCCTGGCCCTTGCGCATCCCGAGCTGACCGACCGTCACGGCCAAAAAGTCCTCCGGTCTCACTCCCAGTGCAATCCGCAGGCGATGCCGCTCGTCCTCGCTCGCAGCCGGACGGAATCGATCGACGTCAACTCCGTTGTACAACGTCGTCACCCGGTCAGCCGCCAGTCCCTGTCGCGTGTGAAACTCGCGGCACGCATCCGAGACAGCAAACAGACGTGCATTGCGTCCGAGATCATCAATCGCCCGACGGCTGAGCCGTAGGATGTCCCGCAGGTGCGCAGCGCACGGAATCGGTACTGATTCGGCCAGCTGACCGGTCAGCCGCCCCATCGACAGGCTGTTGGCATGGACGAGATCGGGGGACTCCTTGCTGACCGCTTCGGCAAGCTCGTTCACCAGGACCTCAGCAGAACGCTTCGCTCCGTGAGCGTCCCGGAGTTCAAACGGAACATGCCGCCACCGCCGGGCGGCAACCCGTTTCGCAAGAGGTCCGCTCGCAGGCGCGAAGAACACCGGCTCGATGTCCGTCCCGATGAGGTCCAGCGCAGCCAGCAGCGAACGCTCGCCTCCATTGAGCGTCGCATACTCGCACACGAGGGCAATCCTCACTGGCTCAGCCTCTCTGGCACACTCGCCTCAGCGCCGTTCATCGCATATCGAGCGGGTCGACGTCGATGGACATCTCGACGTTGTCCGGCAACTCGAATGTGGACGCCGCATCCCGCCACAGCTCCTGCAGTCGTGATGGCTCCTCGCAGGCAAGCAGTAGATGGAAACGGTATTGCTTGCGGAGTTTCAGCACCGGAGCCGGGGCCGGACCAAGATGCTTGACCGGCAACGAGAGCCTCTGCGAGGCAGCCCTCAACTGCTCGGCGACCTCTCGAATGACGGTCTGCGCAAGTTGTTCATTCTCACTGCGAACGACCACGCGAGCGAGCGAAGCGAAGGGCGGCTGCTTCAACTCCTGCCTCTGCAAAAGTTCCCGTTGGGCGAAACCGAAGTAGTCGTGTTTGGCCGCCAGACGAATCACGGGTTCGTCTGGATTCATCGTCTGGACAATCACACGTCCGGTCCGTTCACCCCGGCCGGTGCGCCCGGCAACCTGTGCAATCAGCTGGAAGGTTCGCTCCGCAGACCGCAGGTCCGGCTGGTGCAACAGTGTGTCGGCATCAATCACACCAACGAGCGTCACGTTGGGAAAGTCCAGACCCTTGGCGATCATCTGCGTGCCGAGCAGGATGTCGACCTGTCCCTTGCGGAATGCTTCCAGGGCGACATCGTGACTGCCGGGACGTCGCATCGAATCGCTGTCCATCCGCAGAACACGCGCCTCCGGAAATCGCGTGCGAACCTCCTCTTCGAGACGCTGGGTCCCGGTCCCCAGGTACCGCTGGCCCGGCTGACCACACACCGGGCACTGTGATGGCGGCGGCAGTTCCAGTTCACAGGTGTGACAGAGCAAACGACCGCGGTCCCGGTGCCACGTCAGCGTGATATCGCAGTCCGGGCACTTGAGTCCGCCCCGACAACCCGGGCACCACAGCAAGGGTGAGTATCCACGGAGGTTCAGAAACAGGATCACCTGTCCGTTGTCCTCAATCGCTGCCCGGATCGCATGATCAAGCGCTCGTCCGATGGCCTGCCCGCGGGCAATCCGCGGATCGTTCCGCAAGTCGACGACCGACACCGGTGGAAGCGGTCGTTGCTCCACGCGCTGCGACAGCGTGAGGAACAAATCCTGCTTGTCACGAGCCCGCTGCAGCGATTCGAGTGTCGGAGTCGCCGAGCCCAGGACCAGGGGAACCCGCTCTCGCCGCGTCCTCTCGCGTGCCACTTCCCGGGCGTGATACCGCGGAGTTGTCTGCTGCTTGAACGTCGATTCGTGCTCCTCGTCGATCACGATCAGGCCCAGGTGCGGCGTCGGCGCGAAGACAGCACTGCGTGCCCCGACGACGACGTCCACTTCGCCTGCCGCGATTCGCTTCCACTGCCGGTGCCGTTCGGCGTCGCTGAGATGACTGTGCAACACCGCAACCCGGGGGAACCGGCGACGGAATCGCCGGATCGTCTGCGGCGTCAGGCTGATCTCCGGGACGAGCACGATCGCCTGCCGCCCGTACGCCACCACCTCGCGAATCGCCCGGATGTAGACTTCCGTCTTCCCGCTGCCG
>CAZUXX010000120.1:5566-8570 GCA_964624215.1 uncultured Planctomycetaceae bacterium | reverse complement strand
GAAGCGCTCAGCCGCGGTGCGGTTGCCGCAACCTTTATCGAAACCGACCGCAAAGCGGTCGAGCTCCTGCGGGAGAATATCGCGAAACTGAAGGTCGAGAGCGAAACACTGGTGTGGCCGGTCGACGTGATGCGGACTTCGTTCAAACCGAAGGGAGTTCCGCATCTGGTCCCGTTTGATATCGTATTTTTCGATCCTCCGTACAAGCTGGTCCCGTCGATCCGCGACTCCTCGCCACTCTACCGGTCACTGGTGAGGCTTGCCGCGCCGGAGGTGTCGTCACAGAAGGCACTGCTGGTATTGCGTGTTCCCGAGCATGCGGAATTCGATCTCCCGCAGCAATGGGAGGTCCAGTCCGAGCTCGAAATGTCGAACATGCGAATCCTGCGGTGTGCGAAGTCGTCGATGGATACTGGCATCGGCTCTGCTGCGACGGACTGACGCCACGCAGACGAGCGGGAGCACCGCAAAGCGGGCCTTGCTGCTATAGCAGTTCAGTCGATCCCTTCGCCGAAATCCAGATCGCGTGAGCTTTTGCGGGCGACCGGGTGGCGACCTTTCGTAGGCTGACGGTGTGGCTGTTGCGGCGCCGCGGTGCGTCCCTCGACTCGTCGCCGCGGATAGGCTTCGGGGGCCGGGGCATCGTCGTAGTCGTCATCGAGCGAGTTGGAATTCTCGCCGTAATCGTCATAGCGACACACGTATCCCGGCGAGGCTGCGGCGATTTTCTCCTGTTCGAACGCTTCCAGAACCCGCTTCTGGATCGCTTCCCGGCAAGCCGAATTGATGGGATGGGCAATGTCGGCGTACAGCTTCGCCCGGCCCTCCTGCTCACGAAAGGCCCGGTCCTCGTCGAGTTCCATTCCGCACTGGTTGCAGTAGTGGGATCGCAGCGCATTCTTCCCGCCGCAATGACGGCAGCGGTCCGTCAGCTTGCGGCTGGGCATGGCAACGAACGGTCCGGACGTCCCCTGAATGATCTTCAGGTCACGGATGACGAACGAAGAATCCAGTGTGATGGAACAGAACGCCAGGAGACGGTCCTGGGAGTCCTCGACCAGCTTGACTCGAACCTCGGTGATTTCCATCGCTGTTCCTCCCTGATGCGGTGTCGTCCGTGCCCGCCTCATCGAGGCGAACCTCGTCAGGCCTGCAAAAACGTCCTGACTGACCGTCCGCCTGTTATGTCCGGCAGGCGGCTACACTCACGCGGTACTTCTGCAGGGCCCTCAGCCGACGTGCACATCGTGTGGCGTCCCGGTGGGTTCCAAAAAGGGCGAAGCAGGCACTCCCGCTACCGGTGAGCGAGGGCTGTCGCGGCGACACAGCCCCCAGCTCGTGGAGCACCTCCTCCAAACCCGGGTGCAGGGTGCGTGCCGGGCCGAGCAGCGCGTTGTACCAGCGGCCTGCGGATCGCTCTGCTCTCAATTCTTCGAGAAAGGCCGCGGCCCGTCGAGGGGAATCCGCCGGGCTCCAGCGGCGAAACACCTCGGCGGTCGACAATCCCCCTTTGGGCTGAGCGATCACAAACCAGCCTGTCAGCGGGAGCCTGATAGGCTCGATTTTCTCGCCACGTCCCCGGCAGATCGCCCCACGGGATCCGGAGAGAAAGAAGTTGACATCGCTCCCCAGTTTTGCCGCCAGATGATGCAGCTCAGCTGTGGATAAATTCAGGCCCCAGAGCTCATTCAGTCCGACGAGTGTGGCGGCTGCGTCGCTGGAGGCCCCCCCGAGACCGCTCTGCCAGGGACTCCGCTTGATCAATTCGATTGCCGCTCCGTGAGTAGCCCCGGTCTGTGTCCGGAGGAGCTCGGCAGCTCGGAGGACCAGATTTTCCCCGGGGGCGCACGGAGCAGACTGGGGGTGCCCATCTACCGGGGAGAGCGCCAGACGCGTTTGCAGCGAGACAACGCCGGAGGAATCGGGAAGGAACCTCAGCGTGTCGTACAGGCCGACGGAGGCCATCACCGTTTCGAGTTCGTGATAGCCGTCGTCCCGACGCCCGAGCACTTCCAGAAACAGGTTGAGCTTGGCAGGAGTCTCAATCGACAGGAACGACCCATGACGCCGGATGCGCATCGGTGAAGGGCCTTGATCGATCGGTGCATGCACCGCGAACCAGCAGGGGTGTCCGCTCTCGGTTCTGCCGATGCTACGCGGCTTCAGGGCGGTGTCAATACGCGATCGAACGCATCAACGCTTCCTTTTGCACCGCCGGTTCGGAATGCTCCGGATGGAATGTCACGAGGCAGACGGATCGTCCCGGATGCTCGATCCGATTGACTCGCGAGTGCTGTTGCGTTAACCAGCGGCATCTTCAGATCCGGATACAGGCATGATTCAGTTCAAACGACTTCTGGCGGCGAACCGCAGCGAGATTGCCATTCGCATCTTCCGCAGCGCCCACGAGTTGGGGATCCGCACCGTTGCGATCTACTCCCCCGAGGACCGTTACGCCCTGCATCGCTTCAAGGCGGACGAAGCCTATGAAATCGGAAAACCGGGAAAGCCGATTCAGGCGTACCTCGACATCGAGGCCATCATCGGGCTGGCCCGCAAGTACGACATCGATGCCATTCATCCCGGCTACGGGTTCCTTTCGGAGAACCCCGAGTTCGCCCAGGCATGTGCCGATGCCGGTATCGCATTCGTCGGGCCCTCGGTCGAGACGCTCCGGAAGCTCGGCGACAAGATCTCCGCGAGGGAGATCGCCGAACAGGCCCAGGTCCCCATTCTCGGTGGAAGCGGCGGGGCGATTCGTGATGCCGAACATGGACGGGCGCTCGCCGCGCAGGTCGGCTTCCCGGTGATCCTCAAGGCAGCACACGGCGGCGGTGGACGCGGGATGCGCGTCGTTTCCGGCGAAGAGCATTTTGACGAGGCGTTCGAGCAGGCCCGTCGCGAATCGCTAACCGCCTTCGGCAGCCCGGACATCTTCGTTGAAAAGTACATCGAACGCGCGCGGCACATCAGTCTCTGGGGGACGCACACCCTCACGTCGAAT
>CAZUXX010000120.1:0-5556 GCA_964624215.1 uncultured Planctomycetaceae bacterium | reverse complement strand
ACTGGTCCACCTGTTCGAGCGCGACTGCTCCGTCCAGCGGAGGCATCAGAAAGTTGTCGAGGTCGCTCCCGCCCCGAATCTGGATCCCGATGTTCGCGATGCCCTGTGCGAGGCGGCACTCGCGGTCGGTCGGGCCGTCAATTACGAGAACGCCGGAACGGTCGAGTTTCTGCTCGATGCCGATTCGAATGAGTTCTACTTCATCGAAGTCAATCCGCGGATCCAGGTCGAGCACACGGTGACCGAGCAGGTGACCGGGGTCGACATCGTCAAGTCCCAGATCCTCATCGCACAGGGAACCCCGCTGTCGGACCAGACCATTGGTCTGCCGTCGCAGAAGTCGGTCACCACGCAGGGCTACGCCATCCAGTGCCGCGTGACGACCGAAGACCCGACGAATCACTTCATGCCCGACTATGGCCGGATTGCGCACTACCGCTCTGCCAGCGGGATGGGAATCCGGCTGGATGCCGGCTCTGCCTTCTCGGGAGCCGTCGTACATCCGTTCTACGATTCGCTGCTGGTGAAGGTGACCGCTTCAGCCCGGCGGTTTACCGATGCCGCCCTGCGGATGGAGCGGTGCCTGCAGGAGTTCCGGATCCGGGGGGTGAAAACGAACATTCCGTTTCTGGTCAAACTGGTCATGCATCCGACCTTCATGGCCGGGGATTGCACGACGCGGTTCATTGACGAGACACCGGAGCTATTCGACTTCCCGCCTCCGCGGGATCGCGCCACCAAGCTGCTCACTTACCTCGCCGAAACGGTCGTCAACGGCAATCCCCTGGTGAAGGATCGACCGCGGGCAACGCGGCGGACCCCGGTCCCGCTGCCTGAGTACAAGGCCACGCCGGCGATTCCGGACGGGATGCGACAGAAGCTCAAGTCTCTGGGGGCCGAGAAGTTTTCGCAGTGGCTGCTCGAACAGCCCCAACTTCTGATTACCGATACGACCTTCCGCGATGCGCACCAGTCGCTTCTGGCGACGCGGCTGCGAACGTACGACATGTTGCAGGTGGCGGACGCCTACGCCCACCTGTGCCCGGAACTGTTCTCGCTGGAGATGTGGGGAGGAGCGACGTTCGACACGTCCATGCGATTCCTCAAGGAGTGCCCCTGGCAGCGGCTGGCCGACTTGCGCGAACGGATTCCGAACATCCTGTTCCAGATGCTTCTGAGAGCGTCGAACGCGGTCGGATACACCAACTACCCGGACAACGTCGTCCGCGAATTCGTGTCCGAGGCAGCCGCGGCCGGGATGGACGTGTTCCGCGTGTTCGATGCCCTCAATGAAGTCGGGAACATGCAGATTGCGATGGAGGCCGTCATCGAGAGCGGCGCGATCTGCGAAGCGGCGATCTGCTATACCGGCGACATCCTGAGCCCCGATCGCACCAAGTACGACCTGAAGTACTTCGTCGAAATGGCCCGGGAACTCGAGCGCCGCGGAGCCCACATTCTCGCCATCAAGGACATGGCCGGGCTGTGCAAACCCTACGCGGCCGAGCGGCTGGTGAAGACGCTGCGCGAGGAAGTCGGAATTCCGGTGCATTTCCATACGCATGACACCGGCGGGGTGCAGGCCGCGTCCCTGGTGAAGGCGGCCGAGTCAGGTGTGAATATTGTCGATGCCGCTCTGGCACCGCTGTCAGGCGGAACATCGCAACCGAACCTGAACACCCTGGTTGAAGCGCTGCGATTCACCGATCGCGATACAGGGCTGAATAGCGGGCATCTCGACGCTCTGGCGGAGTACTGGCGGGCTGTTCGCGAGTTTTACGTCGCCTTCGAAAGCCCGGTGCTTCCGGCCGGGGCCGATCTCTACCAGCACGAGATGCCCGGCGGGCAGTACACCAATCTTTACCAGCAGGCACGGGCCCTGGGACTGGCCGACCGCTGGCGGGATATCTGCCGGGTCTACGCCGATGTCAATCAGCTGTTGGGAGACATTGTTAAGGTGACGCCGACGTCGAAAGCCGTCGGGGACTTCGCGCTGTTCCTGATTTCCAATGACATGTCGGCGGACGAGGTGCTCACGACAACACGGGAACTGGCGTTTCCGCAATCGGTGATTGATCTCGTCAGCGGACGGATGGGGCAGGCCCCGGGTGGCTTCCCTCCGGAAGTACAGCGGCGCATCCTGCGAGGTGAAAAGCCACTTTCGGGACGTCCCGGAGCCCAGCTGCCACCGGCAGATTTGAAACGTACCGCTGCCGAGATTCGTCCGCTCCTGGAGGAAGAGCCGACCCTGCGGGATGTTCTCTCACGCGAACTCTATCCGCAGGTCTTTGATGACTTCGCGAAGCATCGGCAGGCCTACGGGGACAGCAGTATCCTGCCAACCTGGGCATTCCTGTACGGGCTGGAACCGGGTGAAGAAATCGCGGTCGACATCGAGCCGGGCAAAACGCTGATTGTGCGTTTGTTGACGGTCGGTGATCCGCACGAAGATGGCCGCCGGACTGTCTTCTTCGAACTGAACGGTCAGCCCCGTGAAGTGACCGTCACCGACCGTGCACTCGAGCCGGAAACCCCCCGGCGTCGCAAAGCCGATCCGGAGAACCCCGCACATGTTGCGGCGAGCATGCCCGGGATGGTGGTGACCATCGCCGTCCAGCCGGGAGACTCGGTCGTCAAGGGCCAGAAGCTGCTGATGCTCGAAGCCATGAAGATGCAGACCGTCATTGCAGCCCCCCGTGATGGCACGGTTGAGGAGATCCACATCCACACCGGCACCCAGGTCGAGAACGGCGACCTTCTCATGACCCTCAAATAGTCCCGCGACGTCGCAGCGGCCGCTGCCTCAGGGATCACGGACGAGCACGCGATGCCCCTCGATGTGCAGGCGGCCCCGGGCGAATAAGGAGATTGCCTCCGGCAGTGCCTCGCATTCGGCGGCGAAGACCCGCTGCTGGAGCGAGACGGGAGTGTCGTCGTCGAGCACGGGAACGCACCGCTGCAGGATGATTGGTCCCTGATCGTAGTTGTTATCGCAGAAATGGACCGTACAGCCGCTGACTTTGACGCCGCGGTCGAGGACGGCCTGGTGCACATGCATCCCGTACATTCCCTGCCCGCAGAATGACGGGATCAGCGAGGGATGGATGTTGATGACCCGACCTTCGTAATCGGGCGGAATCTCGATTCGGGAGAGAAAGCCCCCCAGGACCACGAGCCTCGCTTCGGCTTTTCGAACCGCGTCAAACAGAGCATCGCTGAAGACGGCCGTTGTATGGAAGTCCCGGGGCCGCAGCACCTCCACGGGGATTCCGGCTGCTTTCGCCTTGTCGACGCCCCCACACTCGCGGCTGGCGATGACCAGTCGAACCTCGGCCGGAAGCTGACCGGCTCTGATCCTCTCCACGAGATTGGTCAGCGTCGTACCGCCGCCCGAAAGACAGACGACGACCGGAAGCGGGGAACTCATCAGCATCGGTACCGGGGTTCGGGCAGAGAGAATGTGTGCGGAAAACTTGACGGCCGTCGCGGTGCGGGCAATCAGATCGAGTCAAAGTCGGGTTGCGACTCGTCTTCGAGCAGTTGCCGATGCCGCTCGCGTGCCGCGGCCTCACGCCGCCGCTGCCACATCATGAAGAGAAGGAACGCCAGCGTCACCCCGACAATGGTGGCAGAAATCCCGATGAGGACGCTGCGGGAAGTCTCGGGCGGCGAGACCTGGTGAATCTCTTTGGCCAGGATCAGCGGTGCAAACCGCCTCCCGTCCCGCGCCTGGTACGGATACAGCTTCAGAAAGTAGCCGGTCGCGACAATTCCGCCGACGTAATCCTCGCCAGCAGGAATACCGCTGGGGTTGTTGGCAAACAGCACAATCGCCGGGTGCGACTGGGAATCGCCGGTGTATAGCCATACTTCGTGGGTACGGACTTCCCCCGTTTCGCCATGATGCCGCACACGGTGCAACTGGATGTGCCCGCGCAGCGTGACCGGCTTCCCCCGGTACTCATCGGGATGCTGGGTGATGTCGTAAAAAAGCGGAAACTCCTTGGGTGGCCAGTCGCTGAAGGGGCCCGACTCCCATCGCTCCCGAATGAAGGCATCGGCCGCTTCCCGCAGTTGCTGCTGGTCGACCTTCTGCACGTGTTTGAACATCCGGTGGAAGGCTTCGAAGTCGGCCGTCCCTTTCAGATCCGTACGGTCTTCGATCCAGTCGAGCATGAACCGGCCCCGATCGAGCTCGATCGACCGGTCGTCCGGATCCGCCGGAGGAGGGAGCTCGACCACCGTCGGAGGCTCCGCATCGTCTGCCCGCAGTGCCCCTGCAGGGAGGAGTAATCCCGCGCTGACCATGGTCGCCACGAGAAGAACCTGGCCGTATCTGATCCTGCGGAAGTCTCCGTTCAGAACTGTCGGGGGCGGCAATCCGCGTTTCGGCATGATGAAGATCCCTGTCATGGCAGAACTGGCTCTCTACACACTTCGTGCCCGGACGCGAACGATTTCCCGACTGTGAGCCTGGTGGGTTCGGTGCGGTTTGCGGGACACTCTGCCGATCCTGCTCCCAGCGTCTCCGCGTGGAGCCGGGCTGTCAACTTGGCACTTGTCGCGATCGTCGGGCGACAACTGTCGGCCAAACCGGCGGATCTGTACGGCCGGATTTCCCCGGATGCACGCAAATTCCCGCAAAACTGAGGGTTCGGCCGTCTGGCACAGTCTTCGCTAATGACCGGCGCATGGCGACGGTGCATCATGAGGGCGCCCCGCCGAGTGCGTGGGGACAATCGATCCCCCGGCTGCCCGAACCGGCGTTCTGGCAGAGTTCGTCGAAACTGTGAAGACCCGAGATGTTCCGGGGAGTGATTGATGGCCAAGAAAGCAAAGGCGGAAGGTATGCGGATCGTCCCGTTGGGCGATAAGGTCGTTGTGAAGCGTGAGGATGCCCAGGCCACGACCGCAGGAGGAATCGTGCTGCCCGACTCCGCCAAGGACAAGCCGCAAAAGGGCACCGTTGTCGCCATTGGCGACGGTCACACCAAGGATGACGGCACGAAGTTGCCGCTGACCGTCAAGGAAGGGGATCACGTGATCTTCAGCTCCTACGCAGGCGATGAGATCTCGATCGGCGACGAGGAGTTCCTGCTGCTTCGGGAAAGCGACATTCTCGCCACGTACTGATTGGCCGGTGGCCAGCGTTCCGAACCAGGGCCGCGGCCTGTGCAGATGCGATTGAGACAACTTCATTCCAGTATCCCTACACATCACAGCTGTTGAGGATTCAGCAGGCGGCCTGAACCGGATGCTGAAGTCTGACAGCGAATCGGAGATTCACTCATGGCCAAAATGATCGCCTTCGACCAGGAAGCCCAGGAAGCGATGCGACGCGGCGTCAGCAAGCTTGCCCGGGCTGTCCGCGTCACGCTCGGCCCCAAGGGGCGCAACGTCATTCTCGAGAAGTCCTTCGGTTCGCCGACCGTCACCAAGGACGGTGTCACCGTCGCCCGCGAAATCGAACTCTCCGACAAGTTCGAGGATATGGGCGCCCGCATGGTCAAAGAGGTCGCCTCCAAGACGTCCGACTCGGCGGGGGATGGCACCACC
>CAZUXX010000119.1:0-8589 GCA_964624215.1 uncultured Planctomycetaceae bacterium | reverse complement strand
CACTGGCTGCAGATGTTTGACTCACCTGAGCGCGTCTTGATCAGGCAGGCCAGGGCGACATCGAGAATGCTCCTGTACGACATCTCGCTCAGGCGACCGGCCGAAGTCGACGTCCTCTCACGCGAGGGAGGCTATCGAATCTCCATCAAGGGGCAGGAACCCGTCCACGACCTGTTCGTGTTCCGTCCCGTCGGCAACAAGTGGCAGACAGCGTCTGCAGGAACCATCAAACCGATCGCAACCTCAGTCCAGGAACCTCTCGCCTCCACTCAGGTGTTCGATGCCATTCTCCCCGGCCTGGTCGGCAATGGAGGGGAAAAACGCCAGGATGAGAAACCGCCTGGGGAGGCCTCCGACGACGCAGACGCTCCTGCCGAAGCGAACGTCCATTTTCTTTCCGAATCACCCGTCGCTAAAGACCAGGCGATTCAGCCACTGCTGGACCGGCTGGAAGCTGAGGGCCTGGGCAGTGTCGAGCTGGAGTACGTGTCGAAGACTCTCGAAGCTCATGCACTCCGGAAGGATCAGGCGACCATCGTCTACCGCATGGATCCGGCAGCGCTCGATCGACTCCTTCCGCTGGATGTCATTCCGCTCCCCCGCCGCGTCGTGCGGGTCGCACTGGTCATCGTCGTCGGCCTCGATCCCGAAGTCGAACAGCGGGTAGAGAAACTCCTGACCCAACTGGGAAACGACTCGTGGGAGCAGCGGGAAGCAGCGCACAGCCGGCTACTTCGTCTCGGAGACGCGGCGATTCCTCGACTGAAGAAAGCCGAGTCGCATCGTGATGTCGAAATCCGGTTTCGAGTTGAGCAGATTCTGGAAACGCTCGGGCAAGACGCCGATCAACCCGGTTCTCCCTGACAGGTCCCTGGCACGGCTTTCCAGTCCAGTCGCAGTTTCCCATGCTTGACGTTCTCTACGAAACTCCTTGTTCAGAAGTCCGATTCGGGGATTATCAGATGAGCCGACTGTTTCTGGTGCTGCTGACCCTGTTGGCGTGGGGACATTGCGACGCACGGGCAGACGATGCGCCGCTCAACGTCCTGCTGATTGTCTCCGACGATCTCAACTGCGATCTGGGATGCTACGGGCATCCACTGGTCAAGTCTCCGAATATTGACCGGCTGGCCGCACGGGGTGTCCGGTTCGAACGCGCCTACTGTCAGTATCCGGTCTGCAACCCGAGTCGCGCGTCCTTCATGACCGGATTGTATCCGGAGCAGACCGGCGTTCTCTCCAACGCGCAAAACTTCCGCGATCGTTGGCCAGAGCTGGTGACGCTCCCCCAGCACTTCCGGAACCACGGGTACTATGCCGCCCGCGTGGGCAAGATTTACCACTACGGCGTGCCGATGCAGATCGGCACCAGTGGCGTCGATGACCCGGCATCCTGGAACGAGATGGTGAATCCCCGCGGAATGGATCGCGAGGTTCATGATCGCATCCACACCCTGCAAGAGGGCCAGTTCGGCGGCACACTCAGTTGGCTCAACCTGGATACCGCCGACCACGAACAGACCGATGGCATCGGAGCCGAAGCCGCGGGACGCCTCCTGGCCGACCATCATCCCCGGCGGACAGGCAAGCCCTTCTTCCTGGCGGTCGGCTTCTATCGCCCGCATACACCCTATGTCGCTCCCTCAAAGTACTTCGACCTGTACTCCCGCGACGAGATCGAGCCGGTGATGGAGGTTCCGAACGATCGGGACGATATCCCTCCGGCTGCTCTCGCTGATCGCAAAGGACAACGGGAACTCACGGTCGACCAGCGGAAGGAGATCATCCAGGCGTACTATGCCTCGATCTCCTACATGGATGCCCAGGTCGGGCGGGTGCTCGAACAACTGGAGGAGCTGGAGCTCGCCGACCGCACCGTGGTCGTCTTCACTTCCGACCACGGGTATCACCTGGGAGCTCACGGGTTGTGGCAGAAGGGGGATCTGTTTGAAGGATCCTGCCATGTCCCGCTGATCATTTCTGTTCCCGGGCTTCCGACTGCCGGGAGCACCTGCGACGACGTGGCGGAACTTGTCGATCTCTATCCAACACTCGCCGACGTGTGCGGGCTCGACCGCCCCGACCATCTCAGGGGAATCAGCCTGAAGCCGCTTCTGGAGGATCCGGCAGCTGTGGGACGCACCGCAGCCTATACCGTGTCGACCAGCCGCGGTCGGGTGCAGGGAAAGCGTCCTCTCGGACGCTCGCTGCGGACCCGACAGTACCGCTACACCGAATGGGGGCATGACGGCGAATTCGGGATCGAGCTCTACGACTACGAGTCGGATCCCGACGAGATCGTCAATCTCGCACGGGTCGAGGGGCACGAATCGATCGTCACCACGATGAAGCAGATGCTCGACGCCACACGAGAACTCGCAACAGAGCTCCCCGCAACGACCGACGAGTAACCCCTCTTCCGTGCGGACAGCGCAGCCTCGGGGCGAAGTGCCTGCACCTCGGCAGGATTGCGCCGCCGATGCGCTACCCGTCTGTTGGATGCGCCCTAGAATTCCCTGCGGCTCACCGACCGCAGTCGCGTCGCTGCGGCAGCCACGCAAGAACTGGCTCGACTCCGATGCCCTGCGGCATCGTGCCGTCGTCCTCAGCACCGATTGATCTATTGTCCATGTCTGGCAAGGCCCGCGCGCACATCGTCGATTTCGAGAACATCCCGGCTGTCCCCTGCCCCTGCGGCACCGCCAAGCGGGCGTTTGCTGATGTCGACGAATCTCCCGGAACCGTTCACGTCACCCAGATCGAAGAGGATGCCCGCGTTCACTATCACCGCGAGCACACCGAAACGTATTACATCCTCGAATGCGGCCCCGATGCCCGAATGCAGCTCGACGATGAACAGGTTCCGCTCCGACCGGGAATGTGCATCCTGATCCCCCCCGGTGTCCGACATCGCGCCATCGGACGCATGCGGATCATCAATATCGTCTTTCCGAAGTTTGACCCGGCTGATGAATACTTCGACTGATCTCCGCTTCCGGCTTGCGGCCTGCCTCGTCGCCCTCGTCGTGGCCACATTGCCCGGAGCCGTGCAGGCCCAGGGAACCGTGCCCCTGGCCACCATCTCCGGGCAGACGATGGGGACCACTTACACGATCCGCATCCCTGCGGAACTCGTTGAGGAAGGTCCGTCCACCGAACAACTGCAGGCCGATGTGGACGAACTCCTCTCGGAGATCAACCGTCGCATGTCGACGTACGATCGCGAAAGCGAGCTGTCACGGTTCAACGACTCGTCATCGACGGACTGGTTCCCCGTCTCCGAAATGACAGTGACAGTCACTCGCCGCGCCCTCGAGATCGCAGAGCTTTCCGGGGGGGCGTTCGACCCGACTGTTGCTCCGTTGATCCGGCTGTGGCACTTCGACCGCGATCGCGGAGAACCGTCCGTTCCTCCCGACGACCAGATCCGCGACGCCTTCGCACTCGTCGGCTACCAGCAGATTGAAATCCGCGACGATCCCCCGGCTCTGCGCAAATCGCAGGCGGGCGTCGAACTCAATCTGAGTGCCATCGCCAAGGGGTACGGGGTCGACGCCATCGCGGAATTGCTTGACGGGCGAGAGATCACCGCCTACATGGTCGAACTGGGCGGAGAAGTCCGGACGCGCGGCACGAAAAGCGACGGGACGGCATGGCGGATCGGAATCGAACAACCTTTGTACAACGTAATCGGCCGCGAGCTCGAAGCCGCGCTCGAGCTGAGTGACGCCAGTCTGGCGACTTCCGGCGACTATCGAAACTCGTTCCTCAGTGGCAATCAGCGGTACTCGCACACAATTGATCCCCAGACCGGAAGACCGGTCACGCATTCCCTCACTTCCGTCACGGTCGTGGCCGACGACTGCATGACCGCCGATGCATTGGCAACCGCACTGATGGTGCTCGGCCCAGAGAAGGGATCCCGGTTCGCAGAGGAACACAACATCGCCAGCTGGATGCTTGTTCGCGATGGCCAGCAGTTGATTCCGATCGCCTCGACCGCGTTTGAAGCCGGCCCGGGACAGACGCTGCAGGTCCGCCCCGATGGCGCTGTCGCTGCCGCCAACGGAAAGCCTGCCGATCCCTTCCCCTGGACCACAGTCCTCCTGGCGGTCACCGTGTTTGCCCTGGCGATGCTGGGGCTGGCCGCCGGCGTGATCCTCCGCGGCAAGAAGCTCGCCGGCACATGTGGCGGCCTCGCCGGGCTTCGTGACCGTTCCGGTCGACCGATGTGCGACTCCTGCACGGTTCCCGCAGAACAGTGCGAAGAGTTTCGTCGGCAGGTCACCGCCCCGGCTTCCGCAGAGTCTGACGATCCTGCGTAGGCAACGTGCTTCGGCATAGCGTCCCGTCCCGATGCACTGGCGAAGCAAACCGCTTCATTCGAATCGGTTCTCTCCGGTTTGACGAGACCGGCCCGCCCGGTATGCTGTACGCCTGTCCCGATTGCCTGTTCAGGATCTGCGTATGTCCATTCGGCGGAAGTTCTTCGATTGGTCGCGCCCCGCACTCCCGCAGATCGTCGAATGGCTCTGCCAGGAGTATCGCTGCCGCGACTACGTTGACCTGTCGGAGGTCGTGCTCGTCTTCCCCGGCCGTCGTGCCGCGCGGCACTGCGCGCGACTGCTCACTGAAGCGACGGGTGGGCGGTATTCTCCCCCCGAGCTGATCACGGTCGGGTCGCTGCCGGAGATCCTGTATGTTCCCAAATACCCCTTCGCGAACCGGGTCGTTCAGCGACTCGCCTGGGCAGAAGCCCTTCGCACCTCTCCTCAGAGCGTCTGGGAGGAACTGCTTGGCGAACGTCCTGACGACGGGGACGAAGAGCGCTGGCAGATGCTCGGAGATCTGCTGGCGCGACATCATCTCGAGCTGGCCCGCGACGGTCTGAATTTCGAACGGGTCGCCCTCGAAGGCAGGCAGATCGCCAACTTCAATGAACACGATCGCTGGGCCGCGCTCAGCACCGTGCAGGACACCTATCTCCGGCTGCTCGATGGCCTCAAGTTGTGGGATCGCGAGACAGCGCGGCAGGTTGCCGTCGAGCACCACGAGTGTCGCACGACGCAGCAGATCATGCTCGTCGCCACGGTCGACCTCAATCGCATCCAGCGGCAGATGCTCGACGCCGTCGCCGACCATGTGACCGCTCTCGTTCACGCTCCGGAATCGCTGGCAGACCATTTCGATGACTATGGCTGCCTGATCCCCGAACGCTGGGAAGAGCGTCCGGTTGACCTCGACGAGGAACGGGTGCGGGTCGTCGACGGACCGGCCGATCAGGCGGCCGAAGTCGCCTACGTGCTGCACGAGTTTCATGGGCAATACGCGGCCGACGAGATCCGGATCGCCCTCGCCGACGAATCACTGACTCCGATCGTCCAGCAGCAACTCGACGATTGCGGAGTGGCCACCCGGGCCATCGCGCAGAAGGAATTTCCACAGACCTCCCCCGCCCTGCTGCTGGAAGCCGTCGCCGCGTGGCTCGAGTCCGACAGCGCCGACGACCTCGTGCGGCTGGTGCGTCACCCCGACGTCTACCGCTGGATCAGCAGCCGCGTCCCCGGCAACTGGCTGATGAGGCTCGACAATTACCTGATAAAAACGTTGCAGCCCAAACTCGGAGACTGGCTGGGCCCCCCGGAGTCGTGCGCCCTCCTCTCGCGTGCGCTCGACAGGGTCTCTGAATGGTTGCGGCCTTTGCGACGACCGATGCAGTCGCTCGGCGAGTGGTCACAGCCAATCGCCGAAGTGCTCCAAACGATTTACGCCAACATCGACTTCGATCCGGAGGATTTCGAACACCGGACGACTCTCACGGCATGTCGTCAACTGGCCGATGCACTCGCCATGTTCGCCGACATCCCGAAGACGCTCCCCTGTGTCGTCAGTTCGGCGGAAGCAATCCGGATCGCCCTGCGGGAATGCGAGGACGAGATCATTCCCCCGCCAGAAGCGCCCGAGGCCATCGAGTTGCTGGGCTGGCTCGAAATGTCGCTCGATGATGCCCCGGCCGTCATCGTCACGACATTCAACGAGGGATTCGTTCCGACGTCGGTCAACTCCGATCTGTTTCTGCCCAACGGACTCCGTCAGCAACTGGGCATTCTCGACAATACCCGCCGCTATGCCCGCGACGTGTACGCCCTGTCGGTCCTGTTGCAATCCCGGGAATCGGTGACGCTCGTTGTCGGTCGCCGCAACCTCCGGGGGGACCCGCTCAAACCGAGTCGACTGCTGTTCGCAGCCGATCCGGAGGTCATTGCCCGCCGCATCACGCGTTTCTTTGGAGACGAGAATACCCGCGACCACGATCGGCCGCCGCTCCCGTCCCGTCTGGTCACCCAATCCTCCGTGCCCGGCTTCCGGATCCCGCGACCACAACCATGCCAGGAGCCCATCCAGACCATTTCGGTGACTGACTTCGGCAAATACCTGCGGTGCCCCTACCGCTATTACCTGGGTCGCATCCTGCGACTCGAAGAAGTTGGACTGGCAGACGAACTCAGCCACCTCGATTTCGGCAACCTGTTGCACGAGGTTCTCGAAGCATTCGGCAGATCCGAGTTGAGGAAATCCACCGACCCGCAGGCGATCCGTCGGTTTGTCGATGCCGAAGTCGATCGTCTGGCCCGCCAGACGTATGGCTCCCTTCTGCGTCCCGCTGTGCAGTTGCAACTGCAGCAACTGAAGTTGCGTCTGCATGCCTTCGCTGATCGGCAGGCCAGGCATCGCGCGGAGGGATGGGCCATTACGAATGTCGAGTCAACGTTTGACAATGTTCCGTTCCGGACCAGCGACGGGCGTACGGTGCAGTTGCGAGGCCGCATCGACCGCATCGACTTCAACACCCGGACAGGCGAGTGGCTCGTGCTCGACTACAAGTCCAGCAAAATCGGTGATCCCGACAAGACACATCGCGTTTCCAGGAAAGGCGGCCCCACGGTCTGGAAGGATCTGCAGCTCGTTCTGTATCGCCATCTGGCCTGGTCGATCCCCCTGGAGGGTCCCATGCAGTGCGGCTATTTCCACCTTCCGGCCGACATCGATCAGACGGACCTGCGACTCCTTGACTGGTCGGAGGAGGATTTTGCTTCGGGGGATGAGGCCGCCCGCGAGGTGGCCGCAAAGATCCTCGATCAGTCGTTCTGGCCTCCCACGCCGCCAGACAAGGAGCAAAGCGACTTCGCCCGGATCTGCCAGTCGAACGTTTTTGACCGCGAGGTCCTCGAAGAGGTGCTCTCATGAGTGCGGGCTCGCCACAACTCACCACCCCGCGCGCGACCGCCGCTGTTCGTGAGAAGATTCTTCCCAACACGCTGATTCGCGCCTCCGCGGGCACGGGGAAAACGTTTCGCCTGTCCGGAGAATTCATTCGCCGCCTGCGATACTCCCCTCCGGAACGAATCCTCGCCACCACCTTCACCCGCGTTGCAGCCGGAGAGATTCTCGAACGAATCCTCCTCCGCCTCGCCCGGGCGGCCCTCAACGAAAAGGATCGTCTCGAACTCGCGCAACAACTGGGTGATGAGCTCTCGTGCGACGATTGTCTCCAGTGGCTCACCCAGCTGGTGAGAAAGCTGCACCGCGTTCGCGTCGGTACCCTCGACAGCTTCTTCGGTCAGCTCGCGAAGGCGTTCGCTCTGGAGCTGGGGCTTCCCCCCGGCTGGAGAGTCGTCGACGAAGTCGAACAAACCGACCTTCAGGCGAGCGCGATCGCGACACTCCTCCGCGAAGAGCAGCAGGCTTCGATTCAGGAGTTGCTGCATCTTCTGTCGAAGGGGAAAGCCGACGCCCGCATCGCCAACGGGATCACCGAGACCATCACAGCCTGTCACGCGCAGTTCCTGCAGACGCCTCCCGAAGCCTGGAAGCGTCTGCAACCCCTTGCGTGTCTGTCGGCCGACGAGTTGGAAAACACGCTGCAGCAGCTTGAGCAATGTGAACTGCCCAGGCACGCGAATTTCCAGAAGGCTCGCCGGGTCGACATCGAACGGGCGCGCGCGGGAGACTGGCTCAACTTCATTTCATCCGGACCCGCAAAACAGATCGCCGCAGGGGAAACCACCTATTACAACCGCGAGATTCCGGCCGATGCCCTCGCGTGTTATCGGAAGCTCCTGGGTCGCGCCGCGGCCCATATCGTCAACGAGCTCATCGACTGGAATCGCGGTGCCTACCAGTTGCTCGCGGGATTTAACCGGTGCTATCAGCAGGAGATGTCCCGGCAGAGGGTCATCTCCTTCGATGGCGTGACGCGGGCGATTGCCGACGGCTGGAACAGGCCGGCGTTGCAGAACATCGGGTTCCGTCTCGATGCCCACGTCGACCATCTGCTGCTGGATGAGTTTCAGGACACATCGATCCTCCAGTGGGAGGCCCTGAAACCGATCGCCGAACAGACTGCAAACGGCCGCGAAACGTCGCTGTTCACCGTCGGTGACCAGAAGCAGGCGATCTACGGTTGGCGCGGGGGGGTCGCGGCCCTGTTTGACCATGTCCAGGAGACCATCCCGGACATCCACCCGGAAGTTCTCGTCAAGAGCTATCGCTCCTCCCCCGCGGTGATCGAGGCAGTCAATCACATTT
>CAZUXX010000118.1:0-8621 GCA_964624215.1 uncultured Planctomycetaceae bacterium | reverse complement strand
GGCCACCGGAGCCAGCCGCTACGATCTCGACCGGTTCGGGGCCGGAGCTTTCCGCGCGACTCCCCGTCAGGCCGACCTGATGATCGTGGCCGGCACCGTGACGTACAAGATGGCCAGCCGGGTGCGGCGTCTGTACGAGCAGATGCCCGATCCCAAGTACGTGATCGCGATGGGAGCCTGCACCGTCGGTGGTGGACCGTACTTCAAATACGGCTACCACGTGGTGAAGGGGGTTGATCTGGTGGTCCCGGTGGATGTTTATGTTCCGGGCTGTCCTCCCCGACCCGAGGCGCTCCTGGAAGGGATCATGCGGATCCAGGACAAGATCAAGGCCCGCAAGATCACCAAGGGGGCGACGCCGACCCTGCCGGTGCCGCACCACACGGGGTACGTCCAGGAACCGTCGCTGATCAAGGCGTGATTCGCTGTTGCAGCGTCGTTGACTCCCACGCCAGCATGGTGAGCCGATCCGGCATGTTGCGATGCGGAACATCCGGCTGACTCTGGCCTACGACGGGACGGAGTACTCCGGGTGGCAGGTGCAGCCAGACCGTCCGTCCGTGCAAGAGACGGTCGAGTCGGCCATTCGCCGTCTGACGGGAGAGTCGGTGCGGGTTCTCTGTGCGGGCCGCACCGATGCCGGTGTCCACGCAATCGGTCAGGTGGTCAACTTCCGGACATCCTCTTCGATCCCGCCGGAGCGGTGGCGGGCGGCACTCCAGTCACAGCTCCCGGGGGACATTGTCGTCCGTTTTTCGGAGGAAGTTTCTGACGACTTCCACGCGACGTACTCGGCTGTTACGAAGCGGTATCGCTACCTGATCCAGCAGACCGGAATCGACAGTCCGTTCCTGCGACGTTACGTGTGGCGTCTTGGCGAGGTGCTGGACCTTCCGGCAATGCAGCGGGCGGCATTGGCCCTCGTCGGAACCCATGACTTCCGGTGTTTCGAATCTCACTGGCCGAACAAGGCGACGAGTGTCCGGACAGTGACGGCCGCGCAATTTGTCCCGCTGACCGGCTGGCCCGGCTGGTCAGACCAGCCCTGCGAGGCAGTCGGCGAGGGGGAGGCGGAACTGCTCGCGTTCGAGATCGAGGCAGACGGCTTCCTCTACAACATGGTGCGTGCGATTGTGGGCACGCTGGCGGGGATCGGCCGGGGTCGATGGCCAGCTGAACGCATGGCTGAGGTCATTGCCTCACAAGATCGCTCGCAGGCCGGAGAGACCGCGCCGCCACAGGGGTTGTTTCTCGTTCGCGTCAACTACTGATGTGCTGCGGTCCGTGTGGTCGCGAGCAGGCAGGTTCAGGAATCCTGATCGCGGTGGACGCCGCGGCGGTCGGCATCGGCCGTCGAACGTGAGTTCGAGAGGTTCGTATGTGGACCGCGCAAGAGGTCCTGTGTTGACTGCTCGATCCGGATGATCCGTTCTCCAATCCGTTCGACCCGGGCCGTGACTTCGTGCGTCGTCTGCTGCATCCCGCCCGAGACGAGTGTGACCACTCCCAGAAACAGGAGCATTTGCCCGCCTGTGGCAACCAGCCAGCCGGTAGAGGAATAGTTGGCTTCGCCGCCGAAGTGTCCCCAGAGGACGAGCACCGTCCCGATCGTGAGGACTCCCACTCCCGCGTAGGCGAGCATCTGTCCCCACAGCGATTCGCCCCGGCCGGCTGATGTTCGCGGCTCAATCGTCGACTGCACATCGAAATGCGGGGCTGCCAGACGGTGCCCGTGGTCGTGCCGCCGCTCGGGGGTATTCTCGTCTCTCTCCGGAGTTTCTCCGGGGATCGTACGCGGCCGCGCTGCTCCGGATTCGTGAAAGCGGCTTACCGGATGCGAGGAATCGACCCGCAGTCTGGGATTCGGGGGAGCTGCTCTGTGTGTCCCGGAATCTGCGTCCGGATCATCGGCACCAAGGACCGGTGTAGCCGGAGCAGAGACCCGGTCAGTGCGAGCCGGTTCCCGGTCGGCGAGTGATTGTGGTGCAAGCTCGGGCGGCTGCGAAGCGGGTGGAGCCGGGTCGTCGAGGAGATCCTCAGCCGCCCAGCGCTCGAGTAGTTCGCGAGCTGTCTGGACGGTCGGGTGCAGCGTCGGAGCGAAGACTTTCCGGATTTCTTCTCCGCAGTGCGCGCAGCGCAACGACTGACCATCGACAGCCATGTCGGTTGCCACGTCCGCCTGGCACTGCGGGCACCACATCCTTGTGAACCCTTGCGTCAAGTTTCGAGGTTACTGGCGCGAAACCCGCGCGGTCGTCCGTGCGGGGTGAGGATCATCGAAGATTCGGGCGAATTCAACAAGACGAGATCCGCGCGTACGCAGTCCGTCGCAGCCCGTTACCGGGGGCTGTCAGCGTCCCGGGTTTCCGGCTCGCCCCTCTTCTGAGGTGCGTCGGCATCGACTTCGGGCACGGACGGAGTTTCACTTTGGACCGGCGCAATCGGTCGAGTTGGTTCCGGGGCCTCCTCCGTCGCCAGTCCCAGGATGTTGCCGGAACTCTTGCGGTACTCGAGCTGGACACCGTAACTGCGGAAGAGACTCGGCCAGCGGTAATTGACACGGGTGAGCCCACTGACGTCAGACTCGCTTCGACTCGGGAAACCGCTGAGCAGGGCCGAAACCTCATCAATGTGCAAGCCCTTGCCGTCCGGACCTTCGTCGGCAGCCAATGCCGTTTGCAGTCGAGCCAGGGTTTGGTCGTAGCCGAACTTGGCCGACGCTTCGACCGCAGCCACCACCAGCAGAGCTGCAATCAGCCCCCAGACAATGAGACGCTCCACAGAATTCCGCGGTTTCGTCCTGGTCTTGCGGCCGGGGGAGTTGTCGGAGGAACGAGTCGCATCAGAGGTGTCGGACATTGCGGACCCAGGGATCGAGAGGATGAGGAGAACAGCGACGAGAACCGCCGCGTGGGAGAGCATATCGAACGTCACCCCGGCGACGCATCTGTGATGCTTGAAGTGATGCCGAATTGTACGTGATACGGACGACAGGGGCGGGGCCGACCTCAAGTAGCAGCGATGACCTCTGAGGGCGCCGGCAAAGGCCTGGTAGACAGGCCGGGAGTTCACAACTTCGCCTATTTCGGCACCCCGAGGCAGATGCGGAAACCATCGCGCGAGTCTGAATAGGTGACGGACTGAATCCCCAAGCGAACGGCACAGCGGGCGTTGCCGGGAACGTCGTAGTAGTTCCCCCCGCGGCAGACAGGTCGTGTCACGGTGCGTTTTTCCGGATCTGCAAAGTGGACCTCCTCGTGTCCGCCGGATGGGTCGAAGTGGTCGAGTGTCAGTTCCCAGACGCCGCCACACATATCGGCAAGGCCAAAGCTGTTGCGTCCTCGCTCCCCGTAGCAGTCGACAGGGGAAACCATCGCGTAGCCATCGCTCCAGGGGAGCGCGGCACCGGGCCAGATGTGGTCCCGGTCGGGAAGGAAGTCGATGGCCGAGATGTTGAGCCGGCCTTTCGCGTCTTCGAGGTTGTTGCCCGACCAGAACCAGCTGCTGTCGTTGCGACCGCCGCGGCAGGCATACTCCCACTCCGCCTCGGAGGGCAGACGGTAGACCATCCCGTCTGGCAGCCGTCCCGCCTTTTGTTCACGGCCGGTCAGCCAATTGCAGAAAGCGAGCATGTCGTTGTAGCTGACGCAGACGACGGGGTGATCGTCCTGCTGCGGAATGCCGTGACTGGGATCCCGCCAGCTCTTGTCTTCCCGGCTCACCCACGGATGTGGAGGCTGTCCGGTGTGGGTGAAGTTCGGCTCCCAGTCGTGGTCGAACACCATTGTGGTGCCCCCTGGCTGTTCGGCATCGGTGACGTAGCCGGTTTCTTCGACGAAACGATGAAACTGCCCGACGGTTACTTCCGTTCTCCCCATCCAGAAGCCGTCGCGGACCTTCATCGGGCGCGGTTCGCCCTCGTATCCTTCACGGACGCCACCTCCGGAAGAAAATGCGGCTCCGCCTTCTTGTCCGACGGCCCATTCCTTCTCTGCCGCGGTGCTCCCCATCAGGAACCTGCCCGGGGGAATGAAGACGACGTTGAGGTGAACCCCGTTCCCGAGGTCAACCGATCTTGCATCGCCCTTTGCGGGTTCCCCCGCTTCGAGTGATGGCAGGCCGATCGCCGCGATGAAGGCAACGCTGAGAGTGAGAAAGGTCAGGGAGCGCAGGGTTGGCACTGGAGTCATCGGGTACCCCGGAGACCGGACATTCTCGAAGTCACGCAAGTCGGAGGACCGCATCTGGCAGCAGAGCATCGTACATCAAGCGACGTTGATGCCCCAAGGCGTGGAGGTTCGCACAGCCCGTCGCTTGTGCTTCCGGTTGCCGCAGCCCTCCGCTGCCGTGAGAGAATGCGTGTTGCGCGTCGACAACGTCGGGGGGAAGTGACGGTTCCCCGGCAGACTACCAGTTCGTGCCAACGTAGAAGCTGAGCATCTGCTCGTCGTCGTCCAGTTCGCTGCTGATCGGGAAGGCGAAGTCGATCGCGATCGGGGCGGGACCGAGTGCCGGCACGGAGATGCGAAAGCCGGCTCCGGCGGTCACCCGGAAGTCCCGGAATGTCACGTCGGTATCGACTGTTCCAAAGTCGCTGAAGACGACTCCGCGGATGGCGTCGCCTGCAGTGAGCGGAAAGACGTACTGCACCGTTCCGACGGCCATAAACTCACCACCGATGCGAAATCGGTTCTGCCGGGGAGCGACCCCGCGGAACTCGAAGCCTCGGAAACTCTGGAAACCACCGGCAAACAGACGTTCGAAGACGGGGGTGTCGTCGCCTGTCCAGATTGTCTGGCCGCGGAGTTCCAGGATGTGCTTTCCACCTCCGTCGGGGCGCTCGTAGAGCGTGAAGTACTGATTACCGCTGAGTTCGACTCTCGGGTAGACGAACTCACCGAAGGCCTGCTCGTAAGCGAGTTCGACATAGTGCCCGGAACTCGGAAGAAACGCCGAGTCGCGTGTGTCGTGCGAGATACGGACCTGTCCAGTGGAAAGGAAGTTGCTGCCAGCCACATCGAGGTACATCTGTGGCGTATTGGCGTTCCGTACGAAGTCACGGAATTCGACGTTCTCCATCCGCAGGGCGAGCCCGTAGCTCCAGTGACGGTCAATGGCGTAACCCAGGCTCAGCCGTCCGCCGGCGCGATCTTCGGTCCAGTTTTCGAAGTAGCGGTTGTAGTAGAAGGCGTCGACGCCGAACGAATAGTCAGTTCCGAAGATGTAGGGGTCTCGCCAACTGATGTTGTAGCGGCTGACTTCTGTTCCCGGGATCAGTTCGAGCCGGAAGCTCTGGCCGCCTCCACGGAAGGCACGTCCCTGGGTGATGTCATCCCAACTGTCGGGAAAGGCCGTAATGTCGAAGCTGTCTTCCTGAAAAACGAAGGAGCCGACGAGCCCCGCATCGCTGTTGACTCCGGCACCGAACATCAGCCGTCCGGTCCGCCCTTCGGTGATATTGACGTCGACATCCACGAACCCGGGAGGCGGAGGGGGTGGCAAGGGCCCGCGGGGGCCGGAGCCGAACGGATCCCCCTGAGGAGAGTTCCCGTACAGGTAGTTCTGGGGGTCCGGCAATCCGTCGGGGCCGATGCTTTGTGCTCGAATTCCGGGAGCAGGGTGGATGAACGGAGCTTCGCTCTGTGCACGAAAGACGACATCGGGAGGCAATCCCCCGGGCCGGGTCTCGACGACTTCCGGTTCGACCTCTTCGACTTCGCGACGTGCCCGTGCCAGCGGCGGCAGGAGATCCTGGTTTGCCTGCGGAGCGTCGGGGAAGCGTTCGGCTGCATCGGGAATGCCGGCAGGAACCACAGGCTCGGGGGCACGAACGTCGGCCTGCGGTGTGGGCCGGGCCGTGGTGTTGCTCTTCGGCTGGCCGAACCAGCTTTGTGTTCCCGGGGCGTCCCACAGCGAGCCGGTGTCCCCCTGCTGTGCGTCGAAGACGTCCTTTGTTGTCAGTGTCGCGGGTGTCAGTTGCTCGCGTTTGCGAAAGGCGACGGGCTGGGACTGGCCGCGTGCGAAGTGTGTCGGGCTCAGATAGTCGGTTCCGTCGACGCGACGAATGTTGAATTCCGGGGGAGACTCCCGGTCGACGATCGGATCTCCGTGCAGGGCCAGCCTCGCTGCCTGCAGGTCCCTCGATCGAGCCGGCGCTCCCGGTTTGAGATACTTGTTGATGCGATGCCGGACGACATCCGTTCGCGTATGCGTGGCATCGCCGTTGATCCTGATATTGATCCGGCCAATCAACAGGGGCTGGTCTTCGGCGACGTGATAGACCAGATCGAGCTGCCCCGGTTCTTCGAGGAACCTCGGGACGGGCTGGACTTCGGCGAACGGGCGTCCGAGATCGTCGTACAGGGCCTTCATCTTCTCGGCGTCTTCCCGGAGGAAGCGGGCGTTGAACGGTTCACCTGCTCCCAATCGTAGTCCGGAAAGCAGCTTTTCGCGGGTGAGGACCGAGTTTCCGGACACCTCCACGTTCCGCACGCGATAGCGAACGCCTTCATTGATCTCGAAGGTCACATGGACATGCTCGCGATCGTCGGAGACCGATTCTCTGGCGGTGACCGAAACATCGAAGAAGCCGAGGCCTTCGTAGTACCGCTGCAATGCCAGAGTGTCGCTTTGAATGCTGGCGGGGTTGTAGGTTCCCCCGAAGAGCATGAACCACTGCGACTTCGTCGAGAGTTTGGTCTTCAGAACGGGGCCGGAGACGAAGCGGTTTCCTTCAAAGGAGATCCGGCGGACAGCCACCTTGGGGCCTTCGTCGATCACGATGACCACATCGCGGTCCTCGGGATTTCCTCCCTTGCGAAGTTCGACTTTCGCGTGGACATACCCGGCCTCGTGGTACAGTTGCCGGATCCGCGCGACTGCTTCGTGATTGGCCGCGACATCGAAACCGTGATTCGGAACCAGCCCGGTCTCGCGATGCAGCCGCTCGCTTTTGAACTTGCGGCTGTTGTTCCCGATGAAGGTCACACTGCGGAGAATCGGCCGTTCGACGACCTCGAAGACGACAACGGGGCCGTCCTCGGACGATTCGACGCGCTCACGAACGCTGATGAACCAGTGCGTGTTGATCAGGCGGCGCTTGTCTTCGAGGATCTGCTCTGAAACGACCGGACGCCCGGCCCGCGTCGACTCGATGAGTCGGGTGATGGCGTACGTCGGAATCGTGCGGTTCCCTTCGACCCGCACCTCGCTGATCGGTGCGCCGACGAGATCGCCGACAGAAAGTCGCTCGCCGGAGATAGGTTGAACTGTTGCCGGAAGCGAGCCGATTGGCTTGCCCGGGCGAAGCCCTCCCGACTCCGAGGGGCCGGTGTCGTTGAGCAGGCTCGCACTGTCGCGTTCGAGCAGGGCGGATTGACCCGGGTGCTGAACGAAGTCGGCCGATGGTTTGGGAGGCGGCTCGGTTTCGGGAAACGGCAGTTGAGCCGCCGCTTGCGAGCATGCGGCGAGGAGTGCCGCAGCAGCGAGCCCCCACCGCGCGAACGAAGAGCGCAGCGGTTGTCCGGCGGCGCAATCCCTTCGCCAGGTGGACCACAGTTCCATCATGGAATCGGTAGGTGCTCAGCCGAGTGGCCGATGAGGTGATCGGAGCAGCGATCAGGGTGGGCGATCACTGCAGGAGCCGCTTCGCAGGCTGCCTTGCCGTCTGAAACGTCCTGGGCCCGGAGAAATAGCGGAATCGTTCGATGGTCACAAGACGGATTCACGGGGATCGGCCGAACCTGGTCGCAATCGGCCGGTCAGCAGACGTTCCACGGGCCGAAAGTTCGTCAGAGTGTCGTGGAACGCGGCCCCTGCTTCCCGACATCGGGTTGTTAATGGTACCTCGGCCGGCATGCACGCTGCCCGATGCCGAACGAAACCGGTACCGTTCGATCAAGCGGGCATGAAGGACGGGCAACTCATACACTACGGGTAGAGCAGGAAATGCGGCGGTTCGCAGCGTCCGAACGAAGCCGCATCGTCATCAGGCAATGCACCATGATCGTCGTCAGCAGCGAACAGGATCTCAGAGCGGCCGTTTCCTCAGCCCGCCAGTCCGGGCATCGGATTGGCTGTGTGCCAACGATGGGGGCTTTGCATGCAGGACATCAGAGTCTTCTGGAGGCGTCTGTTGATCGCTGCGACTTCACCGTCGCGACGATCTTTGTGAATCCGACCCAATTCGCTCCGACGGAAGATCTGGAGCAGTATCCGCGTCCACTTGAGGCAGACCTCGAATTGTGTCGTCGCGTCGGTGTCGATTGCGTGTTCACACCGGATGTCAGCACGATGTATCCCGAAGGATTTGCCACCTGGGTCACTGTCGAGCGACTGACACGACTCTGGGAAGGCGCCAGTCGTCCGGATCACTTCAGGGGAGTGACCACAATTGTTCTGAAGCTGTTCAATCTGGTGCAACCGGACGTTGCCTTCTTCGGAGCGAAGGACTTTCAGCAGCAGGCGGTGATTCGCAAAATGGTTCGCGACCTCAATCTGCCGGTCGAAATCGACGTTTGCCCGACCGTTCGCGAGCCCGACGGACTGGCGCTGAGCAGTCGCAACGCCTATCTCTCGGACGATGAGCGTCGTTCCGCACTCGGACTGCACCGCACGCTTGA
>CAZUXX010000117.1:6827-8632 GCA_964624215.1 uncultured Planctomycetaceae bacterium | reverse complement strand
TTCTCGGCATCATGGACGTTCTTCGCACACGGGTAGAACGTCGACAGGGCCGCGACCGTGCTGATCAGCATCCCCATCGGGTGCGCGTCGTAACGGAACGACGCCATCTGCTCCTTGATGTTCTCGTGGACGACCGTGTGATACTTGATCGACTCTTCCCAGTCTTCCAGTTGCCGGGCGTTGGGCAGCTCACCGAACAGCAACAGGTACGCCACCTCCAGAAACCGGCAGTTCTCGGCAAGCTGCTCGATCGGATACCCCCGGTACTCGAGAATCCCCTGCTCACCGTCGATATACGTGATCGAGCTCTTTGTGGATGCCGTGTTCACGTAACCGGGATCGTACGTCATCATCCCGAAGTCGTCCGGATGAACCTTGATCTGACGCAGATCCATCGCTCGGATCGTGTCGTGCTCGATCGGCACCTCGTACGTCTTGCCGGTGCGGTTGTCGGTGATCGTCAGGGTGTCGGGCATGAGAATCAGATTGGCGAATAAGGGTCTATGAACAGCGCGTACTGGCCCTGTCGCCGCAACCAACGACGGGACCACGGCTGCCTGATACGAGCCTGGTGATCAGAATCAGAGCACGATTCTAGCGAGTCCGTCCCGAGTGCGTCATCGAACCGGGACAGAACTTTGCAACACCGCTTTCCAAACCCGCCGCCCGTCCGCCAGCGACTACAGCAGGCTCCGTTCCAGCACTTCCCGGGCCTTGTCAAAGTACGGCTGCCACGTGATTTCCGGCTGACCCGTCTTCAGACAGTCCCGCACCTTCTGCAGCGTGTTGCGCGCCATGTGCGGGCAGCGGTTGCACGCACAGGTCTCTCCCGTATCCGTCATGATCCCGGGAACCGGAATGTACTCGTGCTGCGGAGCAATCGCCTCCAGCGGATGGATCATGTTCGCTTCCGTCGCCACCAGAAACGTCGTCGGCGTCTCGATCGAGGCGACGTACTGACGCATCTTCTCCGTCCCGCCCACAAAGTCGGAGACCTCAAGGATGTTCTGCGGACATTCGGGATGCGCAATGATCACCGCATCCGGACTGTTCCGCTTCGCCCGCAGCAGATCCTGCAGACTGAACACCTCGTGCACCATGCAGGCGCCCGGCCAGAGAATCATCTCCCGCCCGGTCACTTCCATCAGATACCGGCCCAGATGACGGTCAGGAACAAACAGAATCTCCTTGTCCTGCGGCACCCGGGTCTCGACGATCTCACGAGCGTTCCCGCTCGTCACGATCCAGTCGCACAGGCTCTTCACCGCCGCCGACGTATTGATGTACGCGACCGTGACGAAATCCCTTCCCTGCGCCCGCAGATCCCGTTGCATTTCCGCCAGTTTGTCGGCAGGGCAGCTCTCCGCCAGCGAGCACCCCGCCAGCAGATCCGGGATCAGCACCCGCTTCTCCGGGTTCATGATCTTCGCGGACTCGCCCATGAAGTGCACGCCCGCAAAGACAATCGTCGAGGTCTTCACCCGCGTGGCATCCCGCGCCAGTTTCAGGGAATCCCCCGTATAGTCGGCGATATCCTGAATCTCGCTCCCCACGTAGTAGTGGGCGAGAATCGTCGCATCCTGTTCGACTTTTAGGCGGTCGATCTCCTCCATCAGATCGAGGGGATCTTCCTCGACCTGCGGCCGCTCAGAAAGAATCTCAAAGGGACTTGCCGTATTCACCATCGCATGGACCTCCACCGCAATTATAGAGAGCCACGCAGCTTGCTGAAGGGTCACAGAAATTTGGCAAAATGCTGAAGGTCGCCACCTGAAACCGGGGAAGGGCAGGGGGCGAGTCCCGAC
>CAZUXX010000117.1:0-6817 GCA_964624215.1 uncultured Planctomycetaceae bacterium | reverse complement strand
ATCCAGGAAGAATCCCGGCGCTGGGTCCGGGAGCACGGCCCGGTCAGCCACGCGACCAGGCATCAGTCACCGCACTGGCAGCGACACCGGGAAATCACACAGGCCCCGTGGACGCCCACACGCGGCCCTAAAAGGTCCGGGACAGAATCAACGCACGATGCCCGGACCGGGACTGGTGGCGGACGAGAGTCTCGCCCGCAGTTGCCAGCCGATCTGGTCTCGCCCGCGTTGCAGATTCCGCAATTCGGCCGGAACCCCCTGAAAGACCAGTTCCATGTCATCCAGAACGGACGGGTTGTCTGCGTGATACGAATGCCCCAAAGCGAACAGGCTCGTATCGACCAGGCTCGCATCGACGACCTCAATCGTCGGAAATTGCGGGAATACGACCAGCTTCTCTCCTGCCTCGCCAAGTCGTTGCGGCCCCAGACGATTCGCCCAGCTGCTCGCCTTGAGTGCTAGATCTTTCGAGGACGAGTAAATCGTGATCCGCTCCGCCGTCTGCACCAGCCGCGGAGCAATCGCGACCCGAAAGTACTCCGCATCGATATCAGGAGCTGTCAGGACGATCTGGTTCAGCCTCCGCAACTCGGCGGCCCGCATCTGATTCGACAGGCTGCGAAGTGTTTCGGACACCAGCCGGTTACCCATGCTGTGAGCCACCAGATGAATCTTGCGGGCTCCCGATTCGCGCACGACGCTCGCCAGAAACGCCCGGAAGTGCTCCTCACTCTCGGCGATCTGCCGTGCATCGTTGTGATATCCCTGCAGTCCGGCCTCACCCCCGGATGGCCAGCTGTACAGAATCGGGGCCCCGCGGAATCTCAGATCGTGCGCGATCTGACCGGCCCGCCGCGCTGCATCTTCAAAGGTGTTGTTGAAGCCATGCACAAAGACGAAGGCGTCTCCGCCGATCACCGTCGTCCCGTCCGGCGACTGCTGATACTCAATGGACTCCCACACCGTCCTCTGCAGTTCCGAAAAGAACTCCGTCCCCGAAGCCGGTTGCACCTTCAGCAGCACGACATGCTTCTGAGGGTTCTCCCGGATCTCGAACTTCCACAGCTTGGGAGACTCGAGCTCACCGCGCACGTGCGTTTCGGGGATACTCACATCACAGAACCCCAACGTCAGCGGTCCGGGCTCACCTCCGTACACCCGGGCCGCGGCAACCTCTCCCGTCGCCCGACGGTTCGTTCCGTAGAACACGCGGATCGTGCGATATCCGATCCGCTCGCCATCCAGCCGCCCCCGTTCCGATCGCTCGGCCGTCCGCGGGAACTCCTCCATCGGGACCGCACGCGGCTCGAAGCGCTCATGCGAAGCCCCCGATTCCGGCGCAGTCCGCTCCTCCTGCGGCTTCGGCGCAGCAGCCTTCTCGTCGCTGCGGCTGCAACCGGCCAGCCCGGCACAGCCGATAACAATTGCGCAGGCCACGCGGGTGATGGCACTGATCAGCCGCAGTTGTCTTCCTGACGGGTCAGTTTCAGCGTTGCGCCGGGGCATGGAACTGCGCAGGCCGGGGGGAACGTGGAGCATCCGGAGCGGCGGACGCTAACGCAGGATCGCCCGGCAGGGCAACGCGAGTTTGCCGGATCCCCAAGCCCCCCTGCAAACCGGCCCGGCCTGCTGACCCTCTCCGATCAGCCGGTGCCTCGCGCATGGTCAGGTTCCTGCCTGACCCGAATTGAAACCAGCCGCAAGCGCCGGGAGCCCCGGTTCAGGTGACTGACATGGCACTCACAGCGACCGGGGTCCGTCAGGGCTGCTTGAGCCGCTGGGCCGTCTCCGCTCTGTCCCGATGAATCATCTGCCAGAGCTGCTGCCGCTCGTCGGCTCCTTCCGCGATCGCTGCCGCCTGCTTCTCGCGAATCTGCTGAATGTTCGTCTCGACGTAGTACGACGGTGCACGGTAACCCGCCCCGCCCCAGATGTTGAGGGCCGACCAACCCGGATCGTAATGCACGTTGTACGTGAACGTTTGCTGCTGCGCATTCACCTCGATCGCCTGCCCCCGCAGGGAGGCAGCAATCGCTCGCAGTCGTTGCGACGTCCGGTTCGCATACTCCACGGCCGCGGCATCGACACCCGTCGTGTCGAGCGCGTCGATCTTGCGTGCGAAGTTGTCGTACCAGCCCGCCGTCCGTCCCAGATCCCTGGCCCGACGGTTCGCCTGCTCCAGGTCGTTCACCATCTGGTTCACCCGGTCAAAGTAAGCCTTTGTCGCCTGCGCGGGATCAACCACCTTCACACTTCTCGTCGGCGGAGTCCCTGCCTCCGACTGCGGACCGGCCTGGGTCACCTGCGGCTCACTGGCAATGGCCCCGGTCGGAACCGGTGTCAGCAGCGACAACAGCCGTCGCAGACTCTCATCCGACACGGCACAGCTCAGGACAACCGAGTTCCCCTCAGTCTCGACACGAGCGTCATGAAACTCTTCGATCGAAACACCCAGATCCTCGATCGCCGACAGAAACAGCATGCGGATCGTCAGGGCCGAGTTCCCCGGCGGAGCCGAAAGATCAATCCGGATCCGGACAGTCGTCTTCTCGTCGACGCTCGCATTCAGCGTCACCCCCCGCAGTCCTCCCAAAAGTGGAACAAGCCGATCGATCACCGCCCGGTGACTGGCAAACCGCTGATCTTCTTCAAGGTGTTTCCGCACCAGAGTCAGGTCCAGCATGTCGGTCAAATCGATCGCCATCACCAGATGCCCCGGGATATCGGTCGCCGACTGCAGATAGGACGACAGCGGTGCCCCCCCGTTCCCCTCTCGCTGCTTCAGCCACATTGCCGTCTCCTGCCGCGAGGGCGGGTGATAGGCGGCCAGCACCTCGGGAGCGAGTTGCACCACATACGCATTCCGCACGCTGCGCACCGTGTCGTGCCCCGCAATGTTCTGGACAGGAGCCTGCAGCTGCTGCGCCACCGCCTGCATGTCGACGGCAGTGGGCAGACGCAAGAGCACCACCGTCCACAACTGCTCCGGGATAGCCGGCCGCAGTCGAGAACCAACCACCAGCGTCTGCACTTCCGGGGGAAGAGCGACCGCCCCACTCAAAAACCGCTCCTTCAACTGCCCGCGCCAGTCCTCCTGCTCGGCACGCGGAGCATGCAGCAGATCTCCCAGTCGCAGAATCCCGATCGTGTTCGCCCCCTGCGGGAGTTGCTGCGCCAGTTCGAGCGATTGCGGATCCGCCCGGCCATGGCTGACAACAGCGACCGAAACAAGCGCACATACGGCGAGGAACCTGGGCCTCATGAACTGCTCCTGGGGAAGACACGGTTGAGCGGGAGATCCGCCGATCATCTGGACATGCACTGCCTGATATTCGCCCACGCAGGCCCCTCTTCCAAGCGTAATGCCCCGTTTTTCATATGTCTCACGCAGACGAGTGCAATCGCCGGCGGCGTCCTCCGGCCGCGGACCAGACCAGTCACTCTCGAAACGACATGGTCACCACCCTCTCAGTCAGGCTTCCCGTCGATTGCACACGGCCCCTCGCTTGTTGGCAATTCCCCCGTGCAGCAAGATGTCTCCGTTACCGGCTCCCGGCGAGGGAGATCCTTTGGCAATGAGGCCGTCCCATGCGAGTTCTTGTCTGGTTGCTCCTGGCCCTGCTGGCAGGAGCGTCGGTTCCGGCGGCGGAGGCACCTGTGACGCGGCGCATTGATCACGTCGACATCTACCACGGCGTCGAAATCGCCGATCCCTATCGCTGGCTCGAAGACGATGTCCGCGAATCGAAAGCAGTCGCCGAATGGGTCCGGATGCAGAACGAGCACACCGAGGGCTTCCTCGCGCAAATCGACGTGCGCGAGACGATCCGGTCCCGGCTGACCGAACTGTGGAACTTTGAAAAGTACGGCACCCCCTTCAAGGCCGGAGGACGGATCTACTTCTATCGCAACGATGGCCTTCAGAATCAGTTCGTCCTGTACGTGCAGGACTCGCTCGACGACGAGCCGCGGGTGCTCATCGATCCCAACACCTGGTCCGACGATGGCACCATCGCCCTCTCGGGAACGTCCTTCAGCGACGACGGACGTTACCTCGCCTACGCCGTCCAGGATGCCGGCTCCGACTGGAACGTCTGGCGGATCATGGAAATCGAAACCGGCAAGGTCCTCGATGACGAACTCCGCTGGATCAAATTCAATCGCCCGAAATGGACACCCGACGGCGAAGGCCTGTTCTACGCCCGCTTTCCGGAACCCGACGAGAGTGCCGCGTTTCAGGATCTGAACCTCAATATGGCCGTCTACTATCACAAGGTCGGCCAGCCCCAGGAGCACGATGCGGTCGTCTTCCACCGGCCCGATCACCCCGAGTGGGGTTACGCATGCAGCGTCACCGAAGATGGCCGCTACCTCATCATCACCGTGCATGTCGGGACCGACGACCGGTACCGCATCTATTACCGTGACCTGCACGAACCGTACGCACTTCCCCGACCGCTGATCGACAACTTCGAGCACGAATACAGCTTCATCGGCAACGACGGGCCGGTCTTCTATTTCCTCACCGACCTCAACGCCCCCCGCAAGCGACTGATCGCGATCGATATTCGTGACGTCCACATTCCCCCCGGGACCGAACACGACGAAACCACAACCACCGGTCCCTCCTCAGAGGAGTCGGCCGACGAGACCGGTTCCCCCGCAACTGCTGCGTCTGCGCAGCGGGGCATCGTGACTCCGCCGCACCGGGAGATCATCCCCCAGCAGGAGCAGACGATCAGCGATGTGAGCTTTGTCGGTGATCAGTTCATCGTCGAAACACTCGAGGACGCCAAGACCCGCATCACGCTGTACACCCCCACTGGCGAACTCGTGCGGACCGTCGACCTGCCCGGGATCGGCTCCGCCAGCGGCTTCGGCGGCAAGCGGACCGACACCGAAACGTTCTACTCATTCTCGAGTTTCGACCGTCCCCCCGAGATCTACCGCTACGAACTCCTCACCGGAAAGAGTGAACTGCTCCGCCGTGCCGACGTCGACTTCAACCCCGACGACTACGCCGTCACGCAGGTCCTCTACAACAGCAAGGACGGAACGCGGGTCCCGATGTTCATCGCGCATCGCAAGGACATCGAACTCGACGGCCAGCGACCGACACTCCTGTACGGATACGGGGGCTTCAGCATCCCCCTCACACCCGGCTTCTCGATCAGCCGGCTGCAGTGGATGGAGATGGGCGGAGTCTTCTGCATGCCCAACATCCGCGGTGGCGGCGAGTACGGCGAAGAATGGCATCGGGCGGGAACCAAACTCAACAAGCAGAACGTGTTCGACGACTTCATCGCCGCCGCCGAGTGGCTCATCGCCACCAACTACACGCAGCCCAATAAGCTCGCCATTCAGGGTGGCTCGAACGGCGGACTGCTCGTCGGTGCCTGCATGACCCAGCGGCCCGACCTGTTCGGCGCCTGCCTTCCCGCCGTCGGGGTGATGGACATGCTCCGGTTCCACAAGTTCACTGCCGGACGCTACTGGGTCGACGACTACGGCTCATCCGACAATCCCGAGGAGTTCGCCGCCCTGCGGAAGTACTCCCCCTATCACAACATCAGCAAAGGCACCTGTTACCCGCCCACACTGATCACCACCGCTGACACCGACGATCGGGTCGTCCCCGGACACAGTTTCAAGTTCGCCGCGGCCCTCCAGCATGCCCAGGGTTGCGACAACCCCATCCTGATCCGGGTGGAGACACGCGCCGGCCACGGGTCCGGCAAACCGACCACAAAGATCATCGAAGAGATTGCCGATCAGTGGGCCTTCCTGCACGCCGTCCTCGGCATGGAATCTTCCAACTGACCGGGCGCTGGCGGGCTTCACGGCATCTCCAGTCAATGGCTGTTTCGTGGCCAGGACAGGTCGGTCCCCCTGCGCGCAAAGTGCCCCCGGAGGACCGACTCCCGGGTCGCGAACATGGCCGGGACGCCCCGCGCGGGACCGACCCATCGCAAACGGCTTGCGCACGGCGGGCTGGTGCATGATTCCCGTTGCGTGAAATCCTGAAAAACGCGTACGATTTCACGCCTTCGCCCCCACGGAAGGGGATCCGAAAGTGCTCGTGCGACTGAGGCGGATGGAGACCTCCCTTGGGCTCGCTGTTTCGTCTGGTCCGACGCGCGCTGGCAGCGGTGCTGCTTGCAGCCATGTTGCTCTGCGCCGCCGAGGTCGGACTGCGACTTGCCCGCTGGCAGTCCTCCCGCTCGTCCACCCTCACCGTTGAAGACCTCGCACAGCCCAGCTCTGCCACGTTCTACGAACTCCCGCGCGCCACGTCGCTGGCAGCCCCCGCCGGATTCGAGATCCGCACAAACTGCTTCGGCTTGCGCGGCAGGGAACCGCAAATCCCCAAGCCGCCCGACAGACTCCGAATCCTCTGCCTGGGAGACGAAACGACGCTCGCGCTGCATCTCGAAGACGCCGCGACGTACGCCGCGCGGCTCGAGGAGCGGTTGCGAAACACGGCCCGGATTGACGTCGAAGTTCTCAACTGCGGACTCCCGCGCGGGTGCCCCCTCACCCTGGCGGCCCTGTTCCGCCAGTCGCTCCACGGTCTGGCCCCCGACCTGGTCCTGATCCACGTCAGTGCCAACGACATCCTCGACGATGCCCAGATCCGCCTGCATGGTCGAGTCGACAGCAATGGAATTCCCCTCGCCGTCGTCCACCCGCGGTTCGAGGCGAACCCCGGCCGGTTGCAACCGCTTGAACACGAGTTCGCGGTCATCGGCTGCCTGAGAGGCCGCGTCGCCAGCGACCTCGTCGGAAGCGGCGCAGCCGTTCTCGGTGATGAAGATCG
>CAZUXX010000116.1:2829-8643 GCA_964624215.1 uncultured Planctomycetaceae bacterium | reverse complement strand
CCACCGAATAGGAAACGAAAGTGGCGATCGTGCCACCCGTCCCCGGCAGCGCACACCGGCTGCTCGTCCGGGAAGGTGACAATTGGGTCTGGGAAGGCGAAGTCATCGACGCGGCCGACAAAGTCGAGTGACCCTCAGACCGGTCTAGGGAGAACGTCCGCCGCGGCCCGGTACAGCAGCACCCTGCTTCCGCTCCCCTTCCCGCTCGTTCCAGAGGATGTGGGTCCCTTCTTTCCCCGCCACGATGATCTCCAGGTCCCCGTCACCATCGAGATCAGCCGTGCGGATCTGCAGCCCGATACCCACCTCACCTTCGTTGATGACGTGCCGCTCAAACGTGCGCTTCGGCCCCTGAATCGTGTAGTAGCACAAAATCGGCGATTCCTTCCCCCCCGGATCATTCCCGTTGTGCGCCCGCACCCGCTTGCCCGTAATCAATTCGTCAACTCCGTCTCCATCAAGATCCGCCAGGTGCAGCGCATGCGGTTGCGAAAACGTCTTGTCGATCAGTTGAGGCTCGAACTGCAGTTTGCCCGACTCGTCTGCCCCTTTGCCCCACCAGACCCACAGACCGTAGTCGTGCCCTTCACCCCAGATGATGTCGCCAAATCCGTCTCCATCGAAGTCGCGGATCACGACCGGAACACTCGCGTGCAGATCCCAGTCCGGATGAAAATCCCACGTCTCCTCCAGCGGATCCCCCTCGGGACGCTCATACCATCCCGTCCCGACAAGAATGTCTTCGCGACCATCGTTGTTCACATCGCCAAAGCCCATCCCGTGCCCGTTGGCGGCACCGATCGTCGTCTTCGCCATCGTGTACTGCAGCCCGGACGACTCACCGGTACTCGCAGCCGAATCCGACGTCGTCAGCGACCAGATCAGAAGCGGGTTCGTCTTGCTCCACGAGTTTGTGATCCACTCCGGGACCCCATCGCCGTCGATGTCGTGCAGAAAGCTCCCTTCGTTCTGGGAAAAGCCCGTGTCTGCAAGCAGGTGCCGCTTCCACTGCTGCCCGTAGCCCAAACCCGGCTGACCAGGATTCTCATACCAGTACACCTGCGACGGCAAAAACGAGCCCGCAATCACATCCGGCCGCCCGTCACCGTTGACGTCCCAGACGAAGTCGCCGTTCGACTCCACATACCCGTTCCAGTCGTCGATGTTGCGAAGCGGTCGCGGTACCCACTCGCCGTTGCGATACCAGTTGCGACCGGCGACCACGTCCGGCTTGCCGTCTCCGTCAAAGTCCGCAACCGCACACCCTTCATTGCCATCGACCGTCAGCAGTTGCACACGGAACGGCACCGGATGACCGGCCTCCGCAGCGAGGACAGGCCCCAGCCACAGCACACACGCAGCAACAAGACCAGTGCAGCGCCAGCCAACGCGGCGCTCGTTGAAGCTCGGGGCACTCACAAACAACTCCAGGGTTAACGGTCTCCGCGGAACACCACGACCGACTTCGCCATCAGATCATGCGGAGCCTGCTTCTTCGGATGAAATGCCGCCACGAGGTACGGCAGACTCAACAGAAAGTTACACACAATCCGACCAATGTGCCGGGCGAACCCCGCCCCCACGGTCAACTGCTGCCCCTTCTCCGTCTCGACAACCACTCCGAACGCTTCCTTGCCGATCGTCGATTTCTGCGTCGAGGTCTCGTTCGAAATGTAGTACAGCCCGTAGTTATAAACGGGCAGCAAGAACGACATGAGCATGTACATCATCGCAAAGAACGGCACCGTCTCACCGAAGATGAAGAACACCCCCGTCAGCGCTCCCATGCCCAGGCTCGCCATGCTCGCCTTCTTGCTGTGAGCACCGGCGATCGCCACGAACGCCAGGTTGATGAACGGCAGCAGCATCCCCCCGAAGTATTTCCCCATCGGGAAACCCGAAAGGAACAGGTACGTCGGTGCCGCAAACATCACACCGTGCACGACCAGAAACACCGCATCGTCAATCACGCGGCACAGAAACCGCACCCAGAACGAAGCGATTGTTCCCGGGCTCATGTGCGTGTCGAGGTTCAGCGTCTCCCGGCGGTAGAAACCGTACAGCCCGTTTGCCCGCATCAGGAACACTGCCGGAAACGCCGTCAGAAACGCCAGCGGTGCACACACCGGAATCATCAGGATGAACACCAGCAGGCTCAGCACCAGCCGGAAGAAAATCCCCCGGCTCCCCATCGAACCTCCCAGAAACTCCATCACCCAGTCGACCATCGACGCCATCTGCTCCATCCACCAGAGCGTCAGCGCCGTGCCGAATATCGCCAGCAGCACAGCGATAATGATCACCGGGAGCATCACCGCGATGGCCACCAGCCACCAGTACAGGGTCGCTCCGAAATTGTTGACCAGAATCTTCAGCTGCTCCCACAGAATCCACGCCTTGTGACGATACGGCATCGTCATGTGCACCATCGTCTGCGGGAACACCAGAAACGGGATCGCCCACACGATCAGATACGTCAGCAGAAACCCGCCCCCCGCTACCGCCGTCGCCGCATTGCTGTCAAACGAGGCAATCGCCCCCACTCCCGCCGTCATGAGCAGGCCAACCAGCACGATGATCGGCAGCGCAGGCGCCATCATCACGTACGGCCAGAACAGCGCGCGGAATCCCAGCGCAATCGTCGAAAACATATCCAGTTGAATTCGATCTTCCTTGATCTCCTCCCGGTTCATCGTCGCGTCGACGATCTTCAGCGATAACGCCCAGTACCAGCCGGGAACTCCCAGCGAAAAGACAAACCCCATCCCCAGCCAGAACAGCAGGATCGGAACCGGGATCGCGTTCGGATCCTCAGCCTCCTCCCCCTCCCCATCCACGGGCATCGGTGCCGCTGCGACTTCTTCTTCACCCGCCAGCGAACCGGGACGAACGACCCAGATCGCCGCCATGTAATTCGACGACGTGGCCAGCACCATAAACGTCGTCCACACCAGCCCGGTGCGAACGGCCAGACGCCAGTGCTTGCACAGAAACTCCCACGAGTCGCTCCAGGCCTTGCTGTAGAACAGCGCCGGGTCCGGCCCCTTTCGTGACCGCTTCCGCGCCTCCTTCCGGTCCATCTGACCCGTTTCGATGTTCCGGCCGCAGTTCGTACAGACGATCTCCTCCGGATCCATGTCCGCAGCGCAGTACGGACAGACTTTCTCGTCGGTCGCCTCTGCTTCCAGCTGCTCGACTCGCAGGCCCGACAGAAAGTCATCGTCTCCGGCCGGCTTCGGCCGAGGCTTGGGCTTCGAGGCAGACCCGCCCCCGGGAACTTTGATCTTCGTGCCGCACTGGGGGCACTTCAAAACCTTGCCACGGGCCTTGTCAGGTGCGTTCAGAACCTTCTGACAGCCACTGCAACGGACCTTGACCGGCATCAGAAGCTCCGCGAAACCCCGACAGGAAACGTGTCAAAAACTGCAGTTTATCAGCTCCGGGGGCGTCAGGCAGCAATCCGGCTGACTCACCCCACGCCGAATCACTTCCGTCATTCCGCCACGGCAGAACGTTCGCTCGTCATCGCCTGACCAATCTCATCGAACACCACGCCGGGCGAGCCGCAATCCCCCTCACTCCTCGTCCAGCACGCGGATCTCGACCCGCCGGAACTGGATCGGATGACTCTCCGACTGCAGCGAAATCGTCCCCTCGCTCAGCTGGACACCACCCTGCAGTTTCGCCAACTCCCGGGCGTGCGCATCGCGCTCATCCAGTTGAGGCTGCTCGTATTTCAAGACGCTCTTGCCGTCGATCCGGTGGTCAATCATCCGGTTGCCACGCACTTCGATCTCGACCGTCACCCACTGATCCCCGTGATACGTCTCGGACGTCGAACTGGTGCAGTGACGCGTAACCAGTTCCCCGTCCATCACCACGTTCGTCCCGGGCGTACACAGATTGGCCGTCGTCCGCTTCCCCGCTCCGGACCCGCCCAGAAGCTGCACCTCGATCGACGCCGGGAAGTCCTGGTCCTTGCCCATCGTCTCGGGAGCCTCTCCGTGGACCATCACCCCACTGTTGCGATACGCCCACCCAGGCCCTCCCGGGCACTGCTCCCCGATAAACCGGTACTCAACCCGCAACACGTAATTTGAGTACGGCTGCTTGTAGAACAGATGACCGAACTGCTCCTTGAACCCGTCCGGGTACTGATCGTATCGCACCGTCAGAAGCCCATCCTCCACACGGAAGGTGTTCCCAGAGTTCTCTCCCGGCTCGTGGTACCGGATCTTCGGCGTCCAGCCTTCCAGATCCTTCCCGTTAAACAACGGGATCCACTCGGCAGCAGTGGCCGCAGACCCGCAGGATAGGCACAGGACAATCGATAGCAACACGCGGAGCAGCATTCGAAACCTCGATCGATGCACAGCAGACGGGTGAAGCCGGATGATACCACCGGCAACGGCAGCTTGCACAACTCACCCCGTCACCAACTCCCCGCCCAACGCAAAAAGAGCACCCGCCGGTGACTCCTGTTCGCAAAAACTCCCCGGTCCCGGGATCGCCCCCGATCTCCGATCCCCACCACCACACAAGTTCCTGTTCACTGCACGAACAGAAACTCTTTCGAGTTCACCAGCGCATGGGCATAGTCAGCCCACACGGCCGGATCATCCGCCGACAGTCCCGACTCAAGGGCGTGAGCGTCGAGAAAGGCCCGTCCCGCCGCAATCTCGGCCGCCGAGGGATCGCGTGAAAACGCCATGCGATACAGTCGGTGGATCCCCTCGACACAACCTCCGGCGCTTCCTGTCGACCAGCGGGCCGACTGCTCCCGGATCAGCGGATGGTTCATCATCGCCAGGGCCTGGGCAGGCACATTCGAAACGTTCCGTCGTCCGATGGTGCTGTGGGGTGTCGGGAAGTCGAACGCCTGAAAGAACGGGTCCGGAAAGTTCCTCCGCACCGCGATGTACACGCTTCGCCGTCCGAATCCATCCAGAGGGCCGGACGTTCCCGGACGTCCTCGCCCCTCCATGAACGGCGTCAGAAACACCGGAATACTCTTCCCCCCGAGCGTCCGGTCCAGCCGGCCGGAAAGTGCGAGCAATGCATCCCGGATCACCTCCCCCTCCAGACGTTTCAGATTCATGTGCGACAGCCACACGTTCCCGGGATCAACCTCCCCTGCCCGCTCGCTGCGGAGGCTCGACATCCGGTAGGCGTTCGACGAGAGAATCACCCGCAGAACATGCTTCAGCGACCAGTCGTGCTCGACAAGCTCAACCGCCAGCCAGTCGAGAAGGTCCGGATGGCTCGGCGGTTGACCCAGATAGCCGAAGTTATCCGGAGTCGGCACCAGTCCGCGCCCGAACAGGTGCAGCCACAGACGGTTCACGATCACCCGCGCCACAATCGGCGTCTGCTGCGGGTCGACCATCTGCAGTGCCAGGTCCAGCCGATCACTCTCCCGCCGTGCCGCCTCGTCATCGACCCGCGAAAACGCCGAAAGGAACCGCCGGGGGACCCGCTCACCCCGCTTCTTCCAGTTCCCTCGGATGAAGACATACTCCTCCTCCGGACTGCCGGCCAACATCGCAGGAGCAAGCCCCGACTCCTGCCGGATGCGGCCGACCAGCTGCTGCTGCCTCTCAATCAGTGGAGCAGCGATCGCGTGCAACGCGTGCCGCGCACTCTCCGACTCCAGCCCGAACAGCGCCGGGTGACGCAGCATGAATCCCGCATCGCAGGATGCGAGAAGCCATTCGCCCAGGACCTCGCTGTCGACGTCTGCCCGCAGGACCGCATCGGCAAGCGCCTCGGGAACCGCCGGCCGTTCGTCCGACAAGACAATCCCCGCCAGCTCAA
>CAZUXX010000116.1:0-2819 GCA_964624215.1 uncultured Planctomycetaceae bacterium | reverse complement strand
CTTCCCGGCCTGCGGGATCAACTCCAGATGGGCACGGTGCCCCCGATACCGCGAGACATTGTGCTCGATCCATCGCCACTGCTCGTGGGCAGCGTGCGACCTGGCCAGACTGCCGTGCAGCGGGCCGCGTATCAGAATGTGCGAGTCAACCGCCACATACGTGTGGACCGCACCGCGAACAAGACACCACACGCGATCATGCGCAATTTCAAACGTCGGTGTCTTGAGCAACCGGCCCGCACGCTGCCACGACTCCGTCGCTCCCGGCTCCGTCTCTGAATCATGGGCCGCACGTGGCTGAAAGGCATTGTCCCAGACAACGCGGCTCTCTTCGATCACCCGCGACACCGGCAAGGCCGGATCATCCGAAAGCAGCACCAGCGGCGGATCCCCCGCACGCTGCAACACAAACCCGGCACCATCCGGAATCAAATCTTCCACCCCGATCCACGTCGCGTCTTCCGAAAGCTTCGTCTCCCGTCGCGACCGCTGACTCTTCTCCCGCAGTCGCCTTGCAACCGCCTGCTCCGATTCCCGACCCAGAGCAACTCCCGCGAAATCCGCCAGCGGCGACTCACCCGAGTCTGCCGCGTCAGCCAGCGCCAGCGTCCACGCAGTCAGGATCGACTCGTCCAGCTGCATCGCACTCGCCACCTGTCCAAGGCGCCGAACGGTCTCCTCGCTCAACTCGGCAGCGACAGACCGACTCCCGCGGTCGCTCAGCACGATGTGGTCGACACCGATATTCCCCCAGCCGCCCCGGTGATCATCGACGATCTCGATCTGTGCAGACCGGCCTCGAAACTCCGCCACGTCCCACACGACGGGAGACATCTGGTTGTCATTCCGACCCGTTGCCGTGCGAACACTCTTCCCGTCCACGAGCAGATTGACGCACGTCTTCCCGACATGGGCACCCCCGCCCACCAGCAGTCGCAGCACCGCCCGGTCGATCACGAAAGGATCCGACGTCATCCGGCCCACGTGATCATCGCCGCGGCCTCCATCCCGCTTGTGATGCGAGTTGACGAAGTACGTTCCAACGCCGTTGATCTTTCCCTGGTACGACGCGATCGTTTCAAGCGTCTGGGGACGCTCGCCGAACGCATTCCCCGTGACGGTCCAGCCCGAGTAATCTCCCGATTCGAAATCAGCGATGATCCGGTCCTCGGGAACGATCCGCTCGGCTTCTCCCGATTCCAGCACCCGCTTTGCGCCCGCGAAATAATCTCCAACACGGTCCCGGACCGGCGCCGAAAGCCGCTCAATCTCGGGAAGCAGTCTCTCGGCCGCCTCCCGTCGCAACCGGTCCAGTTGACGGGCAATCTCTTCGTTCTCTGCCGCTGTCTCGAAACGGACCTGCCGGTACGACGAACTCTGCAGATACCCCTGCAGGGCGTAAAAGTCACTTTGCGGAATCGGGTCAAACTTGTGATCGTGACACCGCGCACACGCCACCGTCAGACCGAGGAACGTCTTCGAGTACACATCGATCATGTTGTCGAATCGATCCGCCTCTTCCTGGCGAATATCGACCGGGGAATGCACCCACTCCCCGAGGAACCAGAAACCGGTTCCCAGAACCGATTCGTTCGCTCCGGTCACCGGGTCCAGCCGAACCGGGTATCTCCCCCCGTCACCTCCCGGAGAAAGCAGGTCCCCCGCAACGTGTTCAACAACGAACCGGTCATACGAGACATCGGCATTCAGCGCACGAATGACGTAGTCACGGTACTGCCACGCATTCGCAACGTTGAAGTCGAACTCGTGACCCCGCGACTCGGCATACCGCACCAGATCCAGCCAGTGCCGGCCCCATCGCTCCCCATAGTGCGGACTCGCCAGCAACCGGTCGATCACCCGCTTCTCGGCATCCGGAGTCTCGTCCCCCAGAAACTCCTCAAGCTCCTCCAGCGTCGGCGGCAGACCCGTCACATCGAACGACACTCGCCGCAGCCAGACCGAACGATCCGCCGGAGCAGCCGGCACAAGTCCCGCCTCGTGAATCCTCTGCAGCACAAAACGGTCGACAGGATTCAGACACCATCCTTCATCCTCCACCGCCGGAACCGCCGGCCGCACGAGCGGCTTCAGGGACCAGTGGTCCATCCGCCGGGCAAACTCGCTCTCCCAGTCTGCCCCCGCACGGGACGTGGTTGCACCCGCATCGCGCCGCCATGGCGCACCACGATTCACCCACTCCTTGAGTAGCTCGATCTCCCTGTCCGGCAGCTTCCCGTCAGGAGGCATCTGATAGCCCGACGGATCATACGTCACCGCGAGAATGAGCTCACTCTGCGCAGCATCTCCGGGCACGATGGCCGGCCCGGTGTCACCCCCTCGCAGCAACGAGTCTCGCGAATCCAGGCGAAGCCCCCCCGCTGGCTCGTCACCCGAATGACACTCCCCGCACCGTTCAACGAACAGCGGCCGGATCTTCTTCTCGAAGAACTCCAGATCCTTCGCCGCAAACTCGGGCGCTTCCTCCGCGACAGCTCCCGTCGGGGGGACCAGCAAGACAGCACTCGCCAGTACTGCGACGATCAACCGGTGTTGCATCAACAGTCACCTCCGCGACTCAGCGTAGCGAATGCCCCGTCGTCACGACAGCAGACTCTCGCAGCTGGCGGTGGCTTCAAAATCGGGTTGCGATCGTTCCCCGACAGGGAATTCACACCGCATCACGGCGCCGACATTCGGACGAGCCACCCTGTCCGCCTCGGGACCGCCACCCGTGCTCGCCTCGCGTGCATGACCGGAAATGTCAGTACGATCCCGTCGTCATGCAGGCCTTCGTCGCTGGCACCGCACCAATCGTT
>CAZUXX010000115.1:0-8655 GCA_964624215.1 uncultured Planctomycetaceae bacterium | reverse complement strand
GGGCGGTCTCACCGCAGTTGCGGGTCCCCAGTGCCCCCCACACTCCATAGGGACTTGGGGTGGTCGCGGCAGGGGGCGGCGGATCGTTGCTGTTCCCGCTATCAACATTCTCGCTGATGAATGCCACCTTGCCGTCCAGTAGAGCCACCATCGCACCACCGGGGTGCCAGCTCATCGCTGAATAAACCGCGTACTCGGGATTCTCGCTGTTAGTGTCCTACACACACGAAGGAGAATTCGGAGGAAGAATCGTCTGGAACCCCGTAAACGCGGGACGCCCATCGGCCCAGCGGTCACCACGACGATTGTCCCCATCCGACCCGGCCACAAACTGCGCCTTGTTGCTCGGATTCAGCATCGCCAGGCATGCCTGCGGATTCGTACCGACGCCCGCAACGCTCTTCACAACCTGGCCGGCAACTTCGAGATTGTCAGCGCCGTACGATCGCGAATGGACGATCTCGGACAGGCAGATCACGTTGCTCGTCCCATCCGTTACCTCCGAAATCTTGTAGGGAGTGACTCCCCCGAACAGCCCGCGAATCCGCTCCTGCTCACGGTTCTCCATCTGAGTCGTCCGGTCTCCTCTGCAAACGACATAGCTGTTCTTGCCCAGGTCCCGGTCCTGCCATTGATCCGACGGGCAGAGCAACACGGCAATGTCCGTCCGCCACCAGGGATGCGTCGTGTCGTTGTTCGTCCAGGGGGTGCCTCCCTGATTGCCGGGCCCCGCCGCCGTCCCGGCGCGAATCTGATCATACAGCGGTTTCTGCTCGATATACGGGAGCAGCCCGAAGAAGGCCGACAGCCGCCCGCCGTTGTGGTCTGTCCCCTGATTGGTGCCGGTGAGTCCCGGTGGAAGCGTCTTGTAGCTTCCCTCGTAGTTCATGATCGCGATCGCCAGGTTGTGCAGCTGATCCTGGCATTGTGCCTTTCGCGCCGCCTCACGCACCTGCTGCACGGCGGGCAGCAGCAGGGCCACAAGAATGGCGATGATGGCAATCACCACCAGCAGCTCAATCAACGTGAATCCGCGCCTGGTCTGCATCGAAGTCTCCGACACAATGAATGGAAAATGCGGATAAGGGAAATCGTTGCGCCGAGCATCCAGTCCCCTGAAGTACGCTGGCTGACAAAACCGCTCTACAACAATTCCTCCCGGAATCTTTCCCGTTGTGGGACGCCAGCCCCCGAAAGCACACACCTCTCCTGTCCACAGCGCACACTGCCGGCGGCGAGCCATGCTTGTGTGCAACTCCATCAGCAAGCGGCCCGTAAGAGTGGTCGTTCAGAAGCTGGCCCCGGCTCAGTCAGCACTGCGGGCTCTGCCAACGTCACTTCTCCGCGAGTGACCGACCACTCGTAGAAGTCAGCAGATTCCACCCGAAGTCGTTCACTTCGAACTGGCTCTCGCCATGCCGATGCATTAGTATCCGCTGATGCCTGACAACACAAGCGTCGGTTATCGTCGCTTCGTTGCCCTCCGCGGTCGGTCCCGCCCGGTCGCAACTCATTCCCGCCGATCCTCAGATGACTGCACTGCTGCAATCAAGTGCCTGTGCGGTGCTGTTGGTCCTGACGGCCACACTGCCGGCTGCTGATCTCACACAACGCATCGACGACGCCATCGCCGCCAGACTGGCCGAGGCAGGCATCAGTCCCGCCGGGCAGATTGACGATGCAGGATTTCTGAGGCGGGTCACGCTCGATCTGGCCGGTCGCGTCCCGACGCGTCGGGAACTGGCGGAGTTCCTGGCGATCGAGGCACCGGATCGCCGCCAGCAACTCGTCGCGCGGCTTCTGGAGTCCCCCGACTTCGACGTTCACCTGCGCAACTCACTCGACATCCAGTTGCTGGCCCGCGTTCGTCGCAACAACGACTTTCGCGAGTTCCTGCTCGAAGCCTGCCAGGAAAACCGTGGCTGGGACCGCATCTTCCGAGACCTCGTGTTGCCCGAAGTGCATCAATCCGAAAGCAAGGGAGCGACGGCGTTCCTCGGTGAGCGCATTCGTGATCTGGATACCACTACCAACGACGTCAGCATCCTGTTCTTCGGAGTCAACATCGCCTGCGCCAAGTGTCACGATCATCCACTCGTCACCGACTGGAAGCAGGATCACTACTTCGGGATGACCCGCTTTCTCACCCGTACCTACCGGATGAAATCCGGACAGCTGGGAGAGCGGTTTACCGGCGATGTGAAGTTCACAACAACGGCCGGCGAAGAGAAGCAGGCCGAGTTCCTGTTCCTCTCCGGCGAGCGGGTCACCGAACCCGAATCACACCGCCCCGAAGAGGAACTCAAGCAGCTCAACGAACTCATCAAACAGGCCGAACGGGACGACAAGGCCCCGCAGCCACCGCAGCCCGAATTCAGCCCGCGCGCCGAGTTCGTCCGGATGGCTCTGGAAATCGACCGCGGACGATTGTTGGCCCGCAACATCGTCAACCGTACGTGGGAACGCCTCCTGGGATATGGCCTGGTGATGCCGCTCGACCAGATGCACTCCGGGAACCTGCCGAGCCATCCGGAGTTGCTCGATGACCTCGCCGCGGCATTCATCGAAAGTGGTTACGATCTGCGAGAACTCACCCGCTGGATCGTGCTCAGCGATGTCTACGCCCGTTCGTCCCGCTGTTCGTCGGATGCGGAACTGCCTCCTCACGATCTGTTCGCTGTCGCCGTCCCGCGGGCATTGACGAACTGGCAGTTGTCCCTGTCACTGACGGTCGCGACCTCATCGCCGGACCGTTTGCCCGGCTGGATCCTGGACGACGAGTGGCAAAAGCTTCGCACCGATCTGGAGAACCGTTCGGGACGATTCGCCGGCCGATTCGAGATCCCCGAAGACCGATTTCAGGTCGGCGCCGAGGAGGCCCTGATGTTCAGCAACGGGCAGGACTTCGATCGGGAATTCCTGCGGGATTCGAGTGATCGTCTGGTCGGTTGGGTCAATGCTCAGGTCCCCGCGAACGAGCAGGTCCCGATCTTGTTTCAGACCATCCTCACACGCGACCCGACGGAAGTCGAACGGCGTGCGTTCGAGGAGTATCTCCAGTCGCGAAACGACCGCCCCGTCGCCGCTCTGCAGCAGATCACCTGGGCGCTTCTGACCTCCCCCGAGTTTCGATTCAATCACTGAGTCTCTTCGGATTCATCACGATGTCTTCGAGAACCTGTTGCGGGTCGCCCGCACACGCGATCTCCCGACGCACGCTCCTGGGGGGAACGGCTGCCATGGCCGGCATTGCCGCCGCAGACATGACGGTCCTCGATGTCCTGCAGCGGCCTGCCTTCGCGGACGAACTCCGCAAGCGCGGCAAGCATGTCATCCTGCTGTGGCTCGCGGGAGGGGCCAGCCAGCTGGAAACGTGGGATCCCAAGCCCGGCCGACCCACAGGGGGGCCGTTCGCCAAAATCCAGACGTCCCGGCCCGGCGTCGAAATCTGTGAACTGCTGCCGAAGATGAGTCAGCGGCTGCATCACACCGCCATCATTCGCTCGCTGAATACAAAAATCGCCGACCACGGTGGCGGCTATGTCCTGATGGAGACCGGTCGCCGCCCCGAGCCAGGCATCGAGTTTCCTCATCTGGGAGCGATCATCGCCCGGGAACTCGGCAGGCTCGACAGCACCGTGCCCGACTACGTCACCATGTACACCTCGACAGAAGGTCGGCGCAAGGGAACCGCAGGTTTCCTCGGAGCCCGCTACAACCCGATCTTTCTGACCGACACGATGAAACCGGCGAACATTGACCGGTTGGACACGATCACCGACGTCGACCATCAGCAGCGGGCGGATCTCCGCAAGATGCTGGCCGACCAGTTCGCGCGCGAGGTCTCCTCCCCCGTTGTGGCCAGCCACAACTCGGCGTACGAACGGGTCCGCGGACTGATGGCCAGCGACACCCTGTTCGACATCGAACGCGAGCCGCAGTCCATGCGGGATCATTACGGGCCCACACAGTTCGGGGAGCAGGCACTGATCGCCCGCAGGCTCGTCGAAGCCGGTGTCCCGTTCGTCAAAGTCGCACGCGCCTGGTGGGACAGTCACGGACAGAACTTCGAGACTCATCGCGAACTGTGCGCCGATCTCGATCACACCATGTCGGCTCTGCTCGACGATCTCGAACAGCGAGGCCTCCTGGAATCGACACTGGTGATCTCACTCGGCGAGTTCGGTCGCACACCTCGCATCAATGGCAGCCTCGGCCGCGACCACTTCGCCAGTGCCTGGAGCTGCACTCTCAGTGGCTGCGGGATCCGCGGCGGCAGTGTCTACGGCCGGACCGACGACGACGGCAAAACCGTTGTCGAAGGGGAAATGTCCGCCGGCGATCTCTTTGCAACCATCTTCGCCGCGCTGGGCATCGATGAAACGAAGGAGTACATGGTGGGCAGTCGGCCGATCCCGATCGTCGACTTTGGCTCGTCCCCGGTCCACGACATCCTCACCTGAGGTCGCCGTTGCACCCGGTCCGCGACCTCTCTGCCGACTGACCCTGACCCCTTCCGGCCGATGACCGACCCCAGCAAACTCAAGCGCTCGCTCGAACGACGCTTCCCCGAGATCTTTTTCGATATCGCCTTGCGGCCACAGTCGCAGCAGGTCATCGTCGGCTCGTCCGATTTCAACCTCTACGAACTGGATCTGTCCGACGAAAAGCAGGAGCGCGTCCCCTTCGCCCAAGGCGGACATTCCAGCTACGTCACCAGCGTCGCCCTGGCCGGGGCGACACTGGTCAGCGGCAGCTACGACCGCCGGCTGATCTTCTGGAATCTCGACGATCGCAGCATCCGTCGAAGTGTCAATGCACACGCTGCATGGATCCGCTGTGTCGCCGTCACCCCCGATGGCACCCGCGCGCTCAGTGTCGCCGACGACATGCAGTGCCACGTCTGGGACGTCCAGGCCGCCGAGCGAATCGGCACTGTCAGCGACCATGAGCTGATGACATCTCACCACTTCCCCTCCATGCTCTATGCAGTGGCTGTCTCTCCGGACGGGCGGCACTTTGCCACCGGAGACCGCGTCGGTCACGTGGCGGTGTGGGATCTCTCCACACTCGAAAAGGTCACCACGCTCGAAGCTCCGGTCATGTACACCTGGGATCCGCGCGCACGGCGGCATTCGATTGGCGGCATCCGCAGCCTGGCATTTTCCCCCGATTCACGACTTCTTGCCGTCGGAGGCATGGGGAAAGTCGGCAACATCGATCACCTCGAGGGGAGCGCCCGTCTCGAAGTCTTCGACTGGCAAACCGGCCAAAAGCAATTCGAGGCCGAGGACAACCAGCACAAGGGGCTCGTCGAGCAGATCCGCTGGGCACCCGACGGAAACTGGATCCTTACCGCCGGTGGTGACCACAAGGGCTTCCTCACCTTCTACAACGCCGGCGACGGAAAACTCCTGCACTCCGACGGGAACGCCGGGCATATCCACGGGCTCGCCGTCGATCCCGAGTGGACGACGCTGTACGTTGCCGCGCACGAACGAATCGAGCGCTGGTCACTCGGCAACGCGTAACCCCGCCGCGTCACCACGCGCGAGTCTGCCGGAAGCTCCGCAGCGTTCGGAAGGCTTCCGCCGCACGCACCCCGCTCTGCCGACCCCGCGTTTGAAGCTGACAACGCATCTCCTCCAGCAGCGGAGGAAACGTCCCGTCCCGGCCGCGGCTGATCTGGCTGCGGTGACACGCGAGCATCCGCTCCTTCAGGTCGACGAACTCGCTCACATCGATGTAAAACTCCGGCTCGAAGCCGTGCATCCCGAGAGTGTCCATCTCCCACACGGCCGGCGGCACCGGCAACGGCAACTGTGTCGTCTCGATCCCCGGCGATGCACTCAGCCATCCCGCCGAACGCACAAGGTTCGCCGCCGCGCGATGATCCGCATGATAGTCCTGCGGAGAGTGCGACAGGATCAGCGACGGACGAAACGCACGCAGCACATCCAGCAGTGCCAGCCGCATCGAGGCCACATTCTCCAACTCACTGTCCCCCGCTCCCAGGCTGAACAGCAGGCACGGAATCAGCGCCGCCGCTTCCTCCATCTCCTCCCTGCGGACTGCAGCCAGCTCGGCAATCGGAGTCAGCGGCTGTCCCTTGTCTCCCTGGCAGCAGACACAGATCGAAACCTCGGCCCCATCGGCCGCGGCGCGAGCCAGCGTACCGGCGCAGAGCAGTTCGGCATCATCGGGATGGGCAACAACGGCGAGCACCCGCTCGGCGGAAAAATCGATCCGCATCCTCACATCTCCCGATCTCCGGTGAACGGTGGGCCGATCGCTCAGTCACTGTCCGGCGGGGGAGCTTCTCCCCGGGACCCCGGCAGCGGTCCGGTCGGGCGGAGCAATTCGCCCGTCTCGGGACAGTATGCCTTCCCCTGCTGGCGTTGAAACTGTTCCGGCGACGGACCAGGGTGCCACCTCTGGCAGCGGGGGCAATACAAAGCCTCCCGCAACCGCCCCTTGTCGATCGACTCTGCCGCCGTATCGGAGCTGACAACGATCGGCTCTTCAGTGACGAGGTCGTAATAAACCCGTTGCGTCGACTCCGGGGCCGATGGCCCATCCCGGCAGCCATCCAGCAGAAAGAACCCGGTGAGGATCGCCGCGCAGCAGATTCTCCGGAGGTAAACCATGGGATCTGACCTCCCCTTTCGAGTGAGCTCGTCCAGCATCAGCGATGTGGACGTCAGTTGGAATGACAAATGACGGCGCTCGTCTGAGATCACTCGGAATCCGAAGCGCCCGACCTGGATTCCCCAACGAGTGCGGCAACGGTGCCGCTCCTCACCGGCCCGGGAGTGCCGGGGCCAGCCGGAACTCCGATACTGCGGATTCCGCGCTCAAGGGCAGGTCATGATCCGTCAAACGCCGCGCACATGCGTCTGGCGTTCCGGACGGCATCGGCCTGCCGCCAGACAGGCACCCGATGATCCCGACGCCGCCATCTCGACCCGGCTCGGAATCTAGCGCAGGTCGTACCACTCATCTTCGCGGTCGGGGTCTCCGATCGTCTCGCTGACATAGCCAAGGTTTTCCCGTTCCATACGGGCGCTGTTGCCGAATGCCGGAGGCTTCCATCCCCGGCCGCGGGTCTCGACATGACCATCCAGAAAGGCCACGTTCGCCGTTCCGTTGTGCCGGAAGTGCGTCGAAGGAAAGTCGTAGCTCGGAGGCTCGATGATCCAGTTCTCGCGCAATTCGCTCTGGGCACATGTGAGGTCGACACAGAAAAGTCCGGCGGCATCCGCGAAGGCAATCGTCGTCGACGTACTCGCGACATCCCGCAGGCGAGCGCACAGCGGCTTCGTCGAATGGGTCGGAGCCCACGTTGGCGGCGGATAGTCAATCCCCGAGCCGCGTGACAGATACTCCGCGTTGTAGCCGTATCCCGAAGCGGGGTGGCCGAATCGGACTGCATCCATCTGCAGGCGCCCGAAGTCCGGACACTGGAAAACCTCGTGATTCGTTTCGAGATACTTCGCCAGTGGTCCCTGGGTGTAATCAAGCTGGTCTGCCGGATCCGGGATGTCGTAATCCGCCAGTCCGAACCAGAACTGGGCTCTCCCCTCGTCGCCAAAATTGATCAGGCTTTCAAGCCGCTTCGTGTCCTCGACAACATACGGAACAAACTGCTCGCGGTGATTCCCCGCGTAATTCTGCAAGGCAATCACCAGTTCGTGCAGGCGATTGCGGCACTGTGTCTGACGAGCGGCGGAACGGACTTGTTGGACCGCAGGCAAGAGCAGCGACACCAGAATCGCGATAATCGCGATGACGACCAGAAGCTCAATCAGGGTGAACGCCCTCCGGCGGCGTACCGTGGGACTGCAGCGCATCAGACAATCTCCCGTTGTCAGATCTCCGGCAGGCTTCATCGCCGCGGGACGCGCGCAGACATCCGGAGTCCGGTCGTCGCCGGGAGAGAACTCTCCGCCGCGACTCCGATCTCCAGTCGAGGACCCGACATTTCCCACTGCGCACAGCGCAGCGACATCGGTCGGACTCAGACGCTGGCTGCTGCGACCTTCCGCGAAGGAGCTGCCACGAACGACCCCTGGGCAGGTCTTCTGGCTCCCGGATCAGCCGGCTGTCGCTCCTTCCCATGCCCCAAAGTGCAGGCACAGTGGATTGATGCGACAGTCGTCCCCGGTTACAGCGGCGGGACCGCGACGGACTTGCACCGTCTTCCCTATTCTCCCGCGAGACACGATCTCTCGGGCACCCAAGTCGCGATTGATCCTACAAAGGATTCTCTGAAATTCAATGGACCGATGAAGAATTTTCGTGCGGCAGCTGGGGTGTGAAATTCCTTAGCGATTGAATTCGCTGAGGCATGACGTCGATCGTGTTGAACGATCAGCAGGCCAATGTTCTTCCATGAAGCATCATGGCAGATTCTGCAATGGGTCTAATTCAATGACGCGCATCTTCGTCCACTTCCCTTGGACAAACCGGAAGAGAAACCCGATCCCCATGATGATGACAGTGGCGGTGATAATGGCCCAGCAGTCGTAAAGGTCTCCACCATTTCTTACCACCCAGAGTGTCGGGACCACCATGCAGACCCAGCCGGCAAGAGTGGAGAAGACCAGCGAGAACAGCGTGTCCAGGAGCGGTATCCGCACGCCGGCAAGCCGGGCC
>CAZUXX010000114.1:6578-8693 GCA_964624215.1 uncultured Planctomycetaceae bacterium | reverse complement strand
TGACGGCGTAGTCGAACGCATAGTCGACGATGCGGCGGGTTCCCTCGATCGAGATCGGCTTGATCGAGATGCCGGTCGTGTCGTCGCGCGTGGTGATCCTCTTGCCGGTGGCGATGGAGTTGATCTGCTGGATCAGCTGGGCGGTCTTGTCGAGACCGGCCTGGAACTCGACGCCGGCGTAGAGGTCCTCGGTGTTCTCACGCACGAGGACGAGGTCGATGTGGCAACCTTCGAAGTAGGTACGGACACCCTTGTACAGCTTGCAGGGACGGACGCAGGCGTAGAGGTTGAGTTCCTGACGCAGGAAGACGTTGACGCTGCGGAAGCCCTTGCCGATGGGGGTGGTGATCGGTCCCTTGAGGGCCACCTTGTTGCGCTTGATGGAGTCGAGAACCCGATCGGGGACCTTTCCTTCGGCCTCGATGATCTCGGTGCCGCACTCCTGTACGTCCCAGTTGATCTTCACGCCGGTGGCGTCGATACACTTGCGGGCGGCCTCGACAATTTCCGGTCCGGTTCCATCACCCGGAATCAGCGTCACGTCATACATGGGTCGTTACCTGGGGCGTAAGAAACTCAGTTGAAGAGCCGCTTCAGCAGGTTGATCAACGACTCGCGGAACCGGTCGCCCGGCGCCGGTCCCCGGCGCGCGACTTCCCCGAGTCGGCTGAAGCGGCGCGAACGTAGCAGATGGCATGCGGACGGACAACCGGCCGGTTTGGTTGTTGGGAAATTGCCCCGGAGTTGCGCTCGGCCGTCGTGGGGAACGCTGCGGATTCGGGGGGTGGTTCGCGGACGACGGTTCCGGGAGCGCGGCCTTGCGAGCGTCCCTGTGATCGGCGACTGAAAGGGCGTGGCAGAACTGCCTGTGTGCCCGCGACGGGGGGTCGAAGCGCGCAAGAAAAAAGCAGCACCAGACGGGCTGGTGCTGCTCGATCTATATGGATCGGGGTGGATTGAGCGGGCCCCCGTTGGTCCCCGTCGGCCACGATCCTGTGAAGGATCGGTGGGTGCGTCCGGCTGACACCTCGAATCAGCGCTTCGGGATCTCACCGTCGGCGTTCGATTCGAGTGTCGCAGACGCCCTAGCCGCAGCCGCTGCACTCGGAATGACCGCACGGTTTGCCTTCGGCGCAATTCTGCGAGCAATAGGATTTCCCGTTGGCCTGAATTGCCGTGGCCGGGTCGACCTTGCACGTGCAGCCGTTGTGTGCACAGGTTTGCTGTGACATGGGTTCCTCCTGGTCGTGAAGCGGCTGATGCCCGGCGTTGCGATGATTCGCCGGACTGACTGGAAACTAGGGGGAGCAACTCTGGCAGAACTCATCGAGTTCTTTTTCTGCCTGCTCTTTCCCGTAGCCGTAGGACTCCTGCAGGCGACCGGCGAGTTCGTCGCGGCGGCCTGAGAGCTGGTCGAGTTCGTCGTCAGTGAGCTTGCCCCACTTCTGTTTGAACTTGCCTTTGAACTGCTTCCAGTTCCCTTCGATCTGATCCCAGTTCATGGTGAGTTCTCCTCGATTTGGCCCCGCTGAATTTGAGTTGTGCAACGGCTGAAGTGGTTGCAAGCGGCGTGCCGCTTTGAGGAGAGCGGGGCTTGGGGGGCAGAATTCGAAGTGAGTTTCCCGTGTCTTGCGGGAAAAGTGGTGGTCAGTGCGTGCCGACGGGCGCGTTCGGGGAGTCCCAGCGATCATGCTGAACCGTGAACGATCAGCCTGAGGAAAATCTCGTTTGGCGGGCAAATCGCCTCGGGACCGGGCGGTGCGGTGCCGATAGGAGACTTGGGGGGCCAGCGTCGTCCGGCAGAGATTGCTGCGCCGCGGGCGAGGGTGAGTCCCTGAGTGAGCGGGGCCTGGACCGATTTTCTTCTGCAGCGCTCCCCGAGGTGGAGGCAGCGATGAAACTGAGATACCTGATCTGTGCCGCAGTGATCCTGACGGGCCTGTTTGACCCGTCGGAGACGGAGGCGCGCCGTCGCCGGCCACTCTTGTTCCGGAACCGGATTCACCGCTGTCACCGGTGCCTGCCGCCGAGGATGTACTGTGGCTGCCCGTTCCATGTGTGTCCGTGCAGTACGTACGTGCCGCATACGATTGCGCCGATGGCCCCCATGCAGCC
>CAZUXX010000114.1:0-6568 GCA_964624215.1 uncultured Planctomycetaceae bacterium | reverse complement strand
GGGCTGTGTCCCGTGTCAGTCGGCGGTTCCGACGGTGCAAACCCAGATGGTTCCTGTGACGCAGACGACACTCGAGCCACGGCAGGTCGTGCAGTACGAGACGGTTCCCCAGATCCAGTACCAGCGGCAGGCCTATACGGAAACGGTGCCGGTCACGAACTACAAGACGGTGACGGTGGACAAGGGGAGCTACCAGCTGGTTTGGGTGCCGCGACCGGTGCAGGTGCAGGTCCCGTACACGACATATACGCAGCAGACCCGTTATCGCGATGTGGCGGTGCAGGTGAACCAGCAGGTGGCACGGACCTACACGCAGTTCGTCCCCCAGCAGACGGTGCAGTATGTTCCGCAGACTCAGGTGGCGGTGCACTCGCCGGTGGGCATTGCGTGGCAGCAGCCGGTGTACACGACTGTTCCGCAGACCGTGTCGCTGCCGACATTCACGCTGCCGGGAGAGCCGACAGTACGGCAGGCGGCGGCACCGATTCATCGGCCGGCCCCAAGCCCTGAGCATCTGCAGCTTCCAGATGCCCAGCCGAGTCGATCGGCTGCGGCTGATGACTGGACGACGATTCGTCAGCGGGGAGCGGCACAGCCGGATCCGCAGTCGTCGTACAATCCTCCGACGGCGCGGGGTGCGGGCGGGGCTCCGAGTGCAGCAACCGTGTGGCAGTCGCAACTGGAGAATCTGGCGGTGGTGCGATAGAATGCCGTGCCCCGGTTTCCCCCTGATGGGAACCGGACGGGCTCGCGGAGAGAATTTCCAGGTGGTCGGCGTGATGGCTTGACATTCACGTGATGTGACATCACCTTACCGCCACCTCGAACGGCCCCATCGTCTAGTCTGGCCTAGGACACTGGATTTTCAGTCCAGTAACGGGGGTTCAAATCCCCCTGGGGTCATGCGGCCCGCGGCAGGAACAGCCTGCTGCGGGTCGCTTTTTTTGTGCGCGGTTGGTTGGGGGGTGGCGCGGAGTCGCGCGGGGGTCGAGTGCTGCGGGCGCCGGGTCGGTTTGTCGGTGTCCCCTGTCGCGTGGCTCCCCGTGAATCACGAGAGGGCTCCGTTTGCGCGTGACTCACGAGAGTGTGCGCATCACAGACGCAGGGCTTCAGCAGCACGGGGCGAGGTGCGCATCGCGGGGGACGGATGGACTCTCGCGGCGGTGGCGCCCGAGGGGAGAGGCGGGCCTGGAGTCGAGGAGCCCGCCGGGTGTCGAGGGTTGAGAGGCTCTTGTCTGAGCCCCGATCTTATCGAGCCGACGGCGAGCGTGGCCGAATTGCGAATGCCGATCAGACCAGCCACGGCGTCTTCTTTGAGTGATGGGCCGAGACGCTGTGGCAGGGGACCTAGTCGTCGAACGATCGCGAGATTCGAGAGCGGCCGGTGTCGCTGCGGTGGCTGGTGGAACATGTGCGTCGGTGGGGCGGCCGGGCGCCGCAGTTGTCGATGGCTTCCGTTCGGTGGTCGGTGGCTTCCGTAATGGCTCCCCTATCGGTGGCCCCTTGTGAATCGCGGGAGGCTCGGTGTGCGTGTAACTCACGAGAGCGTGCGCATCACAGACGCAGGGTCTGAGCAGCACGGGTGGGAAGCAGGGTCATGGGGGTCGGTGTGATCGGCACGGGGAATGGATCGTCCCGGTGGGTGGTGGGAGAACGGCGCGGGAGTGGCGTGCGGTGGCCAGGCCACGGGCGTTGGGGCGAGTGCAATCGTGCCGTGACGTCAGTGAACGCGAAGGTCGTCTGGCTAATTGCCCTGAGCAGACACGTTGCCGTGAGCAGACCGGTTGCCGTGAGCGGACCGGGTCGCTGTGCCGGGGATCGTTGAATTGCAGGTGGCGGTCGGGAGTGGCTGTTGACGTTGCCCCTCCGTGCGCGGTTGCCGGTGGCTCTCGTCCCGGTGGCCCCTTTGAATCATGAAGGCGCCGTGTGCACGCGACTCACGGGGATGTGCGCGTTTCGAGAGCAGAGCTTCAAGCAGCAGGGCGAGATGCGCGCCACGGGGGCGAGGTGAACGGCTGGGGAATTGATCATCACTGGGGGACGATCGCGAGCGGCTCATGCCATTCTGGCAGTCGCCTTGCCGGTGCACTGCCCGCAAACTGTGCAGCGATGCACCTGCCTACTTTTTAGGCACCCCGGCGTGTTCACGTGTGTGCACGAGGACACTGGTGGTGAATGCATTGTTTTTGGGCATTGGTTCTGGACGGGGTGCGGAGGCGGGTGTTATCCTCTTGACGGCACGGGATGGGTGCCGGTCGGGACCGCGTGGGTCGGACTCGGTCAGGAACGCACGTCCAGGATTGACGGAGCTCAAGGAGAAGGAACTATGCTCGTACTGTCTCGGAAGCCCGGGGAACGGATCTTCATCGGCGAGCAGGTCGCAGTGACGGTGGTCCGCATTGGGCCGAACACTGTGAAGCTGGGGATTGAGGCACCGAAGGAGATGAACATCGTCCGCGAGGAGCTCTGCGCGGGGAGCCTGCCGCAAGCTGGTGGTGGTGCGGCGGCCCGTTCGCCGGCCCGTCCGGCAGCACGAGTTGCTGAGTAGCCTCAGAGAGCGTCGGACAGCTGACCGGCCCTTTCCGCGGGATCGGGACGGTGTCTGAAGTCGGACAAAATGAGGAAGCGCCTTCGCCGCAGCTGCGCTGACGTTGTGTCAGCGAGTTGTTTCGAAGGCGTTCCTCATTTGGTGCCGGTGCGTTTCCGGAGGCTGAACTTCTCTACTTTGTGACCGCCTTGGCGGCGGGTTGGGGGTCCGCTTTTGACATCGCAGCCGCGGGCTGGTGTAATCGCTGCGGATGAATGTCAGTCGAGGATGTCAACAGGAAAGGAGTCCGCGATGAAGCGGGCCTGGAGATTTGCTGCGCACGATCGGCAGCTGGTCCGAGAGCTGTCGCGGGCACTGGGATGTGCGCCGCTGCTTGCACAGATTCTTGCTGCACGCGGGGTTCGCAATCGTCAGGAAGCGGACCGGTTCATGAGTGCGCGGCTGAATGATCTGCATGAACCGGGAACGTTGCCGGGGGTTCCGGAAGCTTCGGAGCGGATCGTGGCGGCGATTCGAGCTGGCCGGCGGATCACGATCTATGGCGACTACGACGTCGACGGGGTGACGGCGACGGCGATTCTGTATCGCTGCTGCCAGCTGGCGGGGGCGAAGGTGGACTACTACATCCCCAGCCGCCTCGAGGAGGGGTACGGTCTGAATTCGGATGCCGTCCGGAAGCTGTCCGAGGAGGATCCCGGCCGACTGGTGATCACGGTCGATTGCGGGATCTGCAGTCTGGAGGAAGCGGCCCTGGCGCGGTCGCTGGGTCTGGAACTGATCATCACCGATCACCATACGATGACGGACCGGCTTCCGGATGCGGCGTCAGTCGTGCATCCGCGGTTGCCGGGGCACGAAGTTCCGTTTGGCGATCTGTGTGGCGCGGGGGTGGCCTTCAAGCTGGCGTGGGGAATCTGCCAGCAGCTGGGTGATGGCGGCAAGGCGTCACCGGCGATGCGGGACTATCTGGTCGGTGCGGTGGGACTGGCGGCCATCGGGACGGTGGCTGATGTCGTGCCACTGGTGGATGAGAACCGGATTCTGGTCCGCAACGGTCTGTTGAGCCTCCAGAGTCGGGCGCCGCTGGGTCTTCAAAAGCTGATGGACGTTGCCAAGGTGTCTGCTCAGAAGAGCCTGGTGGCAGAGGACATCGGTTTTTCACTGGCGCCGCGTCTGAATGCCGCCGGGCGTCTGGGCCAGGCCCGACTGGCGGTTGAACTCCTGGTCACGGAGGACGAGGAACGAGCGGTGCAGTTGGCGACGTATGTCGATCAGCTCAACAAGAACCGACAGACGGTCGAGCGGCGGATGCTGCGACAGGCGAAGGAGCTGATTACGGAAGCGAATCGGGAGGACGATGCGGCCCTGGTGCTGGCTCATCCGGAATGGCACCCCGGGGTGATCGGTATTGTGGCGGGCCGGATTGCGGAGAAGTACCAGAAGCCGACGGTTCTGATTGCACTGGATGAAGTCCGCGGGACGGGGAGTGGATCGGCGCGATCGTTTGCCGGTTTCGATCTGCATTCGGGTCTTGCGGCCTGTGCTGAGCATCTGGAGGGGTTTGGGGGTCACCGTGCTGCGGCCGGTCTGCGGATCAGCCGGGAGAGGATCGGTCGATTCCGGGAGCGATTTGTGGAGTATGTGCAGGAGAATCACGTCCCACTGGCGACGGCAACGGACCTGACGATCGATGCCGAGGTCTCGTTCAACGAGTTGACGCGTGCGTGCGTGCGTGAGATCGAATCGCTTGGTCCGTTTGGTTGCAGTCACCGTCGTCCGGTGATTGCGGCGAGTTCGGTGAGCCTGGTGGGGCCTCCCAAGAAAATGGGGGGTGGCGAGCGTCACCTGTCGATGAAGGTGCGGCAGGGGAACCAGACCTTCCGGGCGGTCGCGTTCGGCTGTGCCGACTGGGCGGACGAGATCGCTGCCCAGCAGAGTGTCGACATCTGCTTTACGGCGAATATCAACTGCTTTCGGGGCTTTGAGCAGGTCGAGTTGCAGTTGATCGACTGGCAGCCGTGCGGGTCGGGTGCAGTGACGGCGACGGAGCGCTGCGTGTCGCTGTGAAGTGGCGTCGTCTGAGCGGGGAGTGAGGCCAAGGCGCGAGGCGGGCTGAGAGGGATGGGGGGACCGGACGGCTGCGCTGCGCGGTCGTGAGCGGTTGGGCTGCGGGGAATCCGAGCGTGGCGGCCGGGCCGTGGTATCGGGTGATGTGGCCGTTCGCGTGCGCTGGCCCCGTTGGCTTTTACGTGGTTGTTTGCATTTGCAAGTCTTGATTCCGCGGGGGTTCTCTGGCAGTCTTGCGAGGACAGGACAACAGTCTGAAGGTTGGAAGGAGCGTCACTCGGGTTACTTTCGGGAATGTGTCGCTATGGAATCCGGTCCCTTCTCGACTCTCGACCGCGAAGCCTCGACGACGACCGATACGGCTTCGAACCTGGAGACAGCCGTCGGCCTCTCCGGGTCGCGTGGTGCGGGTCCATTGCCGCAGCGAGGCCGCTGTTTTGCACTGGAACGACGGACACTGCGGCGGGTGTTGGCGCGGATCGGTTCTCCTCCGATTGCAGTGCGGTTGTGGGACGGGTCGGAGGTGTGTGTCACTTCGGCGGCACTGGCACGGCTGCAGATCCGATGTCGCCGGGCACTGTGGCGCGTGCTCCTTGACCCGCAGGTTGCGTTTGGTGATGCCTATGCGGTGGGTGATCTGGATGTGGAGGGGGATCTGGTCGGCTTCCTGCGGCTGGTGCAGGAACGCATCCAGCCGGTCCCCCAGCGTCAAACGCGGAATGTGCGGCGATGGCATGGTGACGAGGGGATCACGCTGGCGAATTCACTCGAGAACGTTTCGCACCATTACAACATCGGGAATGACTTCTACCGGTTGTGGCTGGACCGCGAGCTGGCTTACACGTGTGCGTACTTCAAGACGGGTGAAGAGAGTCTCGAGCAGGCCCAGATCGACAAGTTCGATCATGTGTGCAGGAAGTTGCGGCTCAGGCCGGGCGAGACGGTGATCGAGGCGGGCTGCGGATGGGGTGGGCTGGCATTGCACATGGCGCGGAAGTACGGCGTCACCGTTCGGGCTTACAACATTTCGACAGAACAGCTTGCCTATGCGCGGCAGCGGGCGCGCGAGGAGAATCTCGACGACAAAGTGGAGTTTATCGAGGCGGACTGGCGGAACATTGACGGGGCGTGTGACGCCTTCGTTTCGGTGGGGATGCTGGAACATGTCGGGATCGAGAACTATCCGCACCTGGGGGAGGTGATTCACCGGGTGCTGCGTCCGGACGGGCGGGGTCTGATCCATTCGATCGGGCGGAACTTTCCATCGCCGCTGAACGGGTGGATTTGCGAACGGATCTTCCCGGGGGCCCAGCCGGCGGCGCTGAGCGAGATGATGTCGATCTTCGAGGGGTGCGACTTCAGTGTGCAGGATGTGGAGAATCTGAGGTTCCACTATGCACGGACGCTGGCCCACTGGCTTGAGCGGTATGAGAGAAATGTCGAACAGGTGCGGGCGACGTTCGACGAGACGTTCGTGCGAACGTGGCGGTTGTACCTGGCGTCGTCGATGGTCGCGTTTGAGTGCGGGTCGCTGCAACTGTTTCAGATCGCGTTTACCCATAACGTGAATCGGGATCTTCCGTGGACGCGTCAACACCTTTACGAGGCGGACGAGCCGGCGTGTTCCGCCGGGCCGGCGAGGAAGGGCTGAGACGAGGCTCCGAGTTTCCGCTTTTGAGCGTGGTGGGCTGGCGGTCACCGTAGAAGTCCCGGACGGGAGAGCTGCCATGCGGCCGCGAATTGCCTTCAGGCTCGGTGTGCTGATTTGTGTGGGGGCGGGACTCGCTCCGAGGCTCCCGGCTCAGCAGAACGGAAGCGGGAACAACGGCAACGTTGCGGGGATTTCGATCGACGCGGCGGGCGTTGTCCGTCCGGAGTTTGTGCGTCGCGAGCCGGATGCGCTGGCTCGCCGCCGCCGTGCTGCCTACTCCCAGGAGAATCAGCCTCAGGGGC
>CAZUXX010000113.1:0-8920 GCA_964624215.1 uncultured Planctomycetaceae bacterium | reverse complement strand
TCGGCGCCTGGATGGGTGAGACGTGGAAAGGACGTCTGCCGGCGGAGAAGATGGCTGTCAGTCGGATGGCCATGATCGGCCGGGTGCTGGGGACGGTGGGGAAGCTGGCCGTCGGGCTGGTGATGGTGCTGGCGGTGGGGGCTGTCTTCTGGCTGGTGTGACAGTCCCCGGGACACGCTGAGCGGGCGTGACCGAAAGAGAAAAGGTGGCAACGCCCCGGCAGTGCCAGGAGCTCCGTGCGGGCCAGTACGTGCTGCACCGTTCGGGTGCGCGTTGCCTCAAGGGGCCCAAGTCCATCGGAGTGCGTGTGCACCACTCGGACTCACCGGAATTGTATTTCCGGATCGGCACCGGTAACCCCTTCGAGAGAGTCGAATCGCAAAGAGGGTCGGATTGCAGGCTGCAGGCGGGTGCCCGTGAGGCGTCTGTCTGCTTCATTTCCCGCAGAGAAAGTGCCCTCAGCCGGTCTTCTCAGGCGGTCTCACCGATTCTTTTCCGGGGGAAACCCCGAGCGGTGTGAACCGGGCAGATCCACTGCAAAAGCGGCAAGACTGGCAAAGAGGGCAAACCCGCTATGGACAACCACCCCTGCCCATTTCGCAACGAAGATTCCTCACGAGTCGGCAAGTCGCGGAGCCGGGGGACCGATAACAGTTTCAAGCGGGATAACCGCATCGAGTTTTTACCCACCACCTCCGCGGCCCTTCGGGGTATTCGCGTTTCTGCGGGTTTTCCATGGCAGCATCCTCTTCGACGGTCATGATCAGCATTCGTGTGCTGGATGCCATCAACGCGGAACTTCGGAAGCAGGTTCCGCCACCTGAGCCACGGCGGCATCATCCCAGCCAGTTGGCGCTGGTGGCCGCGAAGACGGCCTCGATCGGCCTGCTGATGGCGGCGGTGACGATGCTTGCGCAGCTTTCGTAGCTCGCGGAGCGGCGGCGGAGTGTATGAAGGATGCTTTGCGGCGGCGTGCGGGATGCAAGGCCGGCAGCGCTTCAGGCTGGCCACCAGTGGGACAAGAAAGCAGGTCCGCGCGATCAGTTGAAGTAGCCGGTGCGGCGGTGGATCTCCGTCTGCGGAATCCCCGCCTCAAGCAGAGCCTGTCTGAGCCGCTTGTCTGCGCCGGACGTACTCGTGCGATGCCAGAGGATGAGGACACGGATGCCGTGCTCATTCCCGGTGGTTGCTTCGGCCAGCCTGACCACTTCGGCCAGTTCGGCTGGCCGGAAGTGGTCTGACAGTGCTGAGCCGAGGCTGGAGACATCGACGCCGAGTTCGTTCGGGATCCGGTAGCCCTCCTCAACGATGAGGACGGGAAGCATCTCGAGCGGACTGTCGATGGTCCCGGCGGCCTGATCGGGGGGCCGAATGGCGGCGTCGGATGCGGCTGCGATCGATACGGAGACATCCTCGGGAAGTTCTTCGCGGGCCGAGGGGTCTTCCCGGGCTGTGGAGGGGGCGTCCGGGCCCCCGTTCCCCTGCCCTGTGCCGAAGCCCTGAAAGAGGTTGCTCAGCCAGATCCCCAGGCCGATCAGTCCGGCCACGAGGACGCCCACGACGGTTTTCTTTCCCCGGGATCGTGCACTCATGACCGGTCTCGATCTTGGCTGAGGACTCTTCGACACGAGGAGTCGAGTACCGACCCGACGGTTACCGGACGGGCAACAACTGCACGCAGTCGGCGATGACGTGGCCGGTGGTGTCCTTGTTGCTGATGACAACTTCGACGGTAGACCCTGCGGCCGCGCTGATCGAGGTCAGTTCGACGAACCGGCCATCGATGGAGGGCTTTCTCCGCTGGTTGACGGTGATGCGATCGGCCTGCTGCGAGCCATCGTTCCAGGTCACCTCGACGGGGACTTTGTCCGAGCGGTTCGGGTTGGGGGTGTAGCTCATGCGGACGGAGTACTTTCCGGCTTCCTTGATGTCGAACCTGAAGCGGATGGACTTCTCGCCCTTGGCCTCGTCGTTGTCGTGGAGGTAGCTGGTACCGACGAACCCACCGATGCTGCTACTCGACAACCAGTTGCCGGTCTTGTCGGCATGGATGTCGTCCATCACCAGGCCGGGGAGTTTTTCAGGACTGATGCCCTGCTCGCGGACGCTTCCCGGTGGGATCTCGAGGGCCTGCCTGTCTTCGTCGAGTTTCTTTCGCAGGACGGCGTAGTCGAGATCCTGGACTGCGATGCCGGCCTCGTTGCTGAGGACGGCGGCGGTGGCGGCCGACTGTCCGAGAATCATGAAGACGGGCTCCATGCGAATCGATCCGTACGCGATGTGCGAGGAGGAGAGGCAGACTGGAACGAGCAGGTTGGTGCACTCGGCCTTCTTCGGTGTGATGGCGCGATACGCGATCTGGTAGGGGCCGCCGGGGCTGATCTGGATATCGCCCTCGTTGCGGACGAAGCCCTCGTCGGTGACGTACCGCTGGCAGTTGTGGGAGTCCATGTTGTAGGAGCCCATCCCGACGGGGTCGGGGCAATCGCGCAAGCGGCGACAGTCGAGTTCGGTGTGGACGTGGTCGCTGACCATGCGGCGGGCCTCCCGCACGTAGGGCCAGTAGGGGGTGAGGTTATTGTCGACCCATTCATCCTTTGCCCAACCCCAGCGGCTGACCTCGGCGCGAATCTTTTCGGGGGTGCGGGGGTGGTAGGCGAGTGTCCACATCAGGCCGCGGGTGTAGCTGGCAAGACGCTGTTCGAATCTGGCCCGTTCTTCGGGTGAGGCTTCGGGATATTCGTAGTTCATCCCGATCCAGTCGGTGGAGACCGCGTGCTTGTTGTTCAGGTCGGTCTTGCGATTGGGCATCATGTCGATCTTCAGCGGGAGGCGCATGTCGCCTGCCTCGAAGTTCCGCAGCAGCAGCTCGTAGTGCAGCGGGTCGTAGTCGTCGGGTTTTTCGAAGGGGACCTGGTTCGCCTTCACGTCGGTGATGCAGAGGCGGTAGTTGTACGCCTGCACGCGATGGTCGCCCTCGCCGTCGTTGCCGGGTTGGTCGTTGACTCCCGGGAGCAGTCCACTCGACTTGTCTCCGGGTTTGACGTACGGGTCGACGTTGCGAATGAACTGGTGGCTGACGGCCCGGGCCTTCTGGACTCCGTTGAGCGTTTCGCCATACATGGCGTTCGGCTCGCGGCCGACGGTGAAGGTCACGCCGGCTTTGGCGAGGAGGTCTCCCTCGTAGGTGGCATCGATGAACTGGCGGCCTTTGAGGACGCGGCCATTGTCGACGAGAATCGCAATGATGCGGGTGCCGTCCTTGCGGACCTCGTCGAGCCGGGCGCGGACGACGGGGACGTCGGCTTCGTCGAGCATCTCCTGGAAGACTTCTTCAGCGACGTGAGGCTCGAAGGTCCACATCGCGTCCTCGTCGGGGCGATAGCGGCTGTAGTTTTCGCGCTGTTCGTGGACCCACCGCTGCGGATCGTCGTACTTCTTCTTGATCCGCTGGTAGAACTCTCGCGAGATTCCGCCGATGACGGCTTTGTTCCCGGTGTCGGTCCAGCCGAGACCGCTGGTGGTCAGTCCGCCGAGGTGTTCGCGGGGTTCGACGATGACGACGGTTTTGCCCATGCGGCGGGTCTGCACGGCGGCCACAATCCCGGCGGAGGTGCCTCCGTAGACGACGACGTCGTAGGGTTGGTCGTTCTGTGCCTGAGCTGGCTCGATCGCGGTCAGGACGACTGCGATGAGGGCGATCGAAAGCGTCAGAAGTCGCATTGCATCTCCTCGGGGGGGGACTCGTGTTTTTCTGGTGTCGGCCGGTCGCCGCAAGGGGTGAGTGTATCGAAGCCAACTTGCGTGTTGCAGTGATGCGGGGAAATCGGCGGGGAGACCCTGCGCGACGGCCCCGTGCGGCCGCTGGCTCCGGTATTGCTTGACTGTCCGGAGAACGCAGCGCCCCAAAGTTGGGAACGGGATTCACCGCGTGGCGCCGGGTGCTGCGGGAGTGGAGATTTGTCGTGAAACGGGGGGTGAACCCCGGCGCACGGGGGCGTTGAATCTGCGGGCGCCCGGGAGTGCCTGGAGGGGATGGACGTGTGGCACAGAGCGTTGCTTGCGGGTGCAGGGGCCGGGCATATAATCCATGGCGTTTTCAGGAGTTTCGCGGCTCCTCTTCCCCTCTCGACTGACGCTGACCTCCCGTCTGGCTGGATCATGTCTGAATGGTTTCGGAATGTGTGGGTTGCGGTCTCCACCGTGCTTGAGGGCATGTGGGTGACGCTGAACGTCATGCGCAAGACCTACAAGCGGAAGGCCTTCACCGAGGTCTACGAGTACCCGGAGACGCCTGTTCCGGTGAAGGCGCGGTACCGGGGGTTTCACCGCTTCGACCTCACGACCTGCATTGCCTGTGACAAATGCGCTGCGGCATGTCCGGTCGACTGCATCTATATTGACAAGGAAAGAAGCCCTGTCGGGAAGGGTTTCCGGGTCAATGGGTATACAATTGATTACACCAAGTGCATGTTCTGCGCGTTGTGCGTGGAGCCGTGTCCGGTGGACTGCATTTTTATGGGGTCGAATCACGATCTGAGCTGTTACAGCCGCGATGGTTGCGTGGTGGACTACGCGAAACTTCCTCTGGAAGTGGCGTGGGGTCAGGCGACGCTGAATCCGACGGCCGTGGCAGAATCGAAGGTGCTGTACGAGCCGGTGTGGGTGAAGGGGGAACCGAGTCCCTTCGAATTCCAGGAAGAACAAGCATAGTCCCTGCTGCGTCAGGCCGGTGGACCGGCGTGGCGAGCCAGGCGAATACGAGTGATGTCATGACACTGCCAGCGCCTGCGGTCCGGTACTTTGCAGTCGAGGACGCCAACCGTGCGTTGCCTCTGGTCCGGATGATTGTGCAGGACGTGGTCGACCTCTCGGGGGATGTGCAGCGGAGGCGAGAACGGCTGCTGGCCCTGCGGGCGCGACAGGGTGAGCAGAAGCGGGGAGCGGAGGACATCTACGAAGAGGAAATCCTGCAGATGGAGCAGGAGCTGGAAGCGGATGCCATCCGCCTGCAGGGCTATGTCGACGAGTTGCACCAGATCGGAGTGGAGCTGAAGGATCCGTTTGAGGGGCTGGTCGACTTCCGGACACTGATTGACGGACGCGAAGCATTCCTGTGCTGGAAACTGGGAGAAGGGGAAATTCGCTGGTGGCATGAGCTTGACGCGGGGTTCAGCGGTCGCCAGTCTCTGGCCGATGGTCCGGCTGATCCGCTCGATTTCGGATCCGGCCCCGTCGAGCCGCAGGCGAACTGACCGCGTGGGAGAGCGTCGAGAGCGGGAATGTCCCCCGAGTCTGGTTGCAGGAGCCCGCCTGTGCGACCCGAGGACGAGATTGAACATCGCTGATAGTGCATCCTCATGACCGAACTGAACCTTCACCTCCTGCTGTTCGGGCTGGCTGGCTGCAGCCTGCTGCTGCTCCCTTTGGCGCTGGGCCGTTTTTTGCGGCCGAAGCTGCCGACGCAACAGAAGGGTGAGATTTACGAGTGCGGTGAACCTGCAATCGGATCGAGCTACGTGCAGTTCGATATCCGGTTCTATGTGGTGGCGTTGCTGTTCATCATCTTTGATGTTGAAGTTGCATTTTTCTTTCCGTGGGCGACGGTCTTCGGGGGTGCCAACCAGCTGGCGGACCCGCAGCTTTCGGAGACGGCGCGGGTGGCCCTGTCGGAGCGGCTTCTGGATGTTCCTCCGGGAACGCTGACTCCGGAAACTGCCATTGCTGCCGCGGACGCTTCGCGGCTGGCCTTCCTCGGGTTCGCCGACATTCTGGTGTTCTTCGGGGTGCTGCTGGTCGGGTTTGCGTATGTGTGGAAGCGAGGCGATCTGGACTGGGTGCGGGCGATGGTGGCGCAAGCCAAGGAAGCTGCGGCCCGACCGAAGACGCCATCGATCGTCGAGCAGCCACGCGAGCCGCAGACGGTTGCCTGACATTCCCGTCCCCTTTTGCCTTTGGCTGTGTGCCGCGGTTTCATGACGATTCAGGACATCTACAAGCAGCTGCTTGACCGGTTTGGCGATCAGGTGATTACGCGGCTGAAGGAGGACGCCATCGATCCGTGGATCGAAGTGGCGGCCGATCGGCTGGTGGACGTGTGCCTGGTGCTGCGGGACGATCCGGAACTCGATTTCAAGCACCTGTGCAATCTGACCGGGGTGGATTACCTCGAGCCCGATCCGAAGCTGGCGGCGAAGTTCCCGTACGAGCCTCATCTGGAAGTGGTGTACCACCTGCACAGCCTGCGGCTGAAGCACCGGCTGGTGGTGAAGGTTGTTCTTCCGCGGTGGAAGGACGACGTCCCCGGACAACTTCCTGAAGTGCCCTCGGTGGCGGGTGTGTGGAGCATTGCCGACTGGCACGAACGGGAAGCGTACGATCTGATGGGGATCCGCTTTGTCGGACATCCCAATCTGGTGCGGATTCTGTGCCCGGATGACTGGGTCGGCCACCCCCTGCGGAAGGACTACGAACTGCCACTGGAGTATCACGGCATCCGCGGCCGGTAAGGTGTCGGGGGAGCGGCGGGTCTGCAACACATTTGAGTGCCGCAGCGTTTGAGGCTGCTCGGCGACGGGCGTGCAAAGGATGCCGCACGGGGAAAGAAACCCGCCTCCGGAGTCGATCGCCTTTCGCGGAGGCGGTGGGCGGGACCTTCTCAAAACCGGATTGAGAAGCCTGTATCCACGGCAGATTCGGGACCGATCTGCTACAACATTGCGTTCACCCGATCCCCGGATTGACGCGAAGCATCACCGACTCGACATGTCTACAGCCGAACTTCAAGACCCCCGAATCATCGAGTTCGACGTCCGCACTGACGAGATGCTCGTCAACATGGGTCCGCAACACCCGTCGACGCACGGTGTGCTCCGGCTGTTGCTGAAGACGGACGGTGAAGTCGTCCACGAGGTGACCCCGCATATCGGGTATCTGCACCGCTGTGCCGAGAAGATCGGCGAGAACCTCACCGGTCCGCAATGGATCCCGTACACGGACCGGATGGACTACCTCGCCGCGATGAACATGAATCTCGGCGAGGCGCTGGCGTTTGAGAAGCTGCTGGGGATGGAAGTGCCCGAGAAGGCGATGGTGCTGCGGGTGATCATCGCCGAGCTCGGACGGATCGCGAGCCACCTGATCGGGATGGGAGCGTACGGTCTCGACCTGGGATCGTTCAGCCCGTTCCTGTACGCGTTTCGCGAGCGGGAAATCATTCTGGATCTGTTCGAAGAGGTGTGCGGCGCGCGACTGACGTACAGCTACATCACCATTGGCGGGGCGACGCACGATCTTCCGACGAAGATCACGATTCCTCCCGGGCTGGCGGCTCTCACCGGGCGTCCGATGGATGAGCAGATGCTGTGGAAGGACGCAGTGCTGCTGTTCCTCGACTGGCTGGAGGAGCGGGTTCGTGAGTACCACATTCTGCTGACAAACAACTCCATCTTCATCCAGCGGACGGCTGGTCTGGGGGTGCTGTCTGAGGAGATGGCAGTCTCGTACGGATGTACCGGTCCGGTGCTGCGGGGGAGTGGCGTGGACATCGATCTCCGCCGCGACGGGGAGCCGATCTACACACGGATGTACGAGGGGTACGACTTCAAGATCCCGGTGGCGCCGTTTGAGGGAGCGGGGAAGATCCCGCCGGAGGTCGTGGTTGGCGACAACTGGTGCCGCTTCTTCGTGCGGATGATCGAACTGGTCGAGTCGATCGGACTTGTCCGTCAGGGGCTGGAGCGGTACGAGACGGCCCAGGGAGAGTACCGCGTTCCCTACAAGATGACGACCAAGCTGCCGGTTGATGAATGCTATCTGGAGACGGAGTGTCCGCGGGGCCAGATGGGCTTCTACATCGTCGGAGACGGACAGGCCGAGCCGCTGCGGGCCCGGGCGAAGAGCAGCTGTTTCTGCAACCTGTCGATCACCGGTCCGCTGTGTCAGGGAGTGCTGCTGGCAGACATCCCGTCGATCGTCGGATCACTCGATATCGTGATGGGTGAGATCGACCGGTAGGCCGGCCCGCGTGCCGGTGAGGGTGGCGGCAGACAGACAGGGTACACGGCGGCGCAGCAGAAGCGCCGAGGGACGCCTTGGTGGAGTTTTATTCGTTCCGGGGTGTCGACGTTGCCGTCGGATGACGCTGCGACTGCGTGATGACACCCCTGCCCCACACAAGGTCCGGAAGGTGGGGATGCGTCGATTGTGTTGACGGAGCGAGGCGCTAATACGTCCCCGTGACCTCGCCGCCTGAGCGGGTGGAGACGGCACGCCAGACCGTCTGGTCGACAGATTCGCTGACGAAGCGGACGGCTCCGTCTCCGACGAGGAGGTTTACTCCGCCGGGGTGCATGCTGCGGGCGGCCTTCCATCCCGGATTGCTGTGCCGGATGCAGTCGGGTCTTTTGTCGTTGGGTCCGTAGTAGTGGTTGTAGAGTCCGTAGGGGATCGCTCCATCGGCCCAGGCACGTCCGCGAACGGTATTGAAGGCGGTGGCGGTGGTCTGGTCACAGACGGATTCCGACAGTTCTGTGCCGGAGGGGATGCTGATGAAGACACGGCGGGGATCGACGGGTCCGCTGGTCGGAGTTGCTCCGCCGCTACCCAGCGTGCTCTCGGACATGAGTGCCGTGTTGCTCAGCCCGTCGGTGAAGTCTCGAAACTTCACCTGTGAATTCACATAGAAGGCGCCGTCGACGTAGCCGCCGTTCGAGCCGGACCCTGCACACGCGACATAGTTCGTGGGGCCCCACTCATCGACGAGCTTGCTGCCGTGATCGCTGGGGCAGAGGAACAGGGGAACGACGGTGGCGACTGCCTCCTGGTTAACGGGGAAGACCGCATATGGCGGGTCGTAACCGGGGCCGGAGATCATCGGATAAGAGAAGTCGATCGCGTTGTAAATGCTGGACTGTTCGAG